>JAKLIL010000005.1 GCA_022709625.1 Verrucomicrobiota bacterium | reverse complement strand
CGTCGTAGGCGAGAGCAAGGGTGCCGCCCCGTTCGTCCGCCAAGGTGAAAGCCGTCGCCACGTTGTTGGTGCCGGCCGGATCGAAGATGGCACTGCGGGCCCAGGTCCGGTTGGTGAGCAGGCCGACCGCGGCAGGCACCACGGTCAGCGCGACGGTGGCCGAGCCGCCGCGCGCCAGACTTCCCAGGCGGCAGACGACCATGTCTTCCTCCTGGGTGCAGGTGCCCTGGGTGGTCGTGGCGGAGACGAAAGCCGCCCCGGCGGGCAACTCGTTGGAAACCACCAGGTCGGTGGCCGCCAGGGGACCCGCATTCGTCACCAGCAGGGTGTACGCCAATTCGCTCCCGGGCAGGACGGGATCTTCGGATTCGCGGAGCGTCAGCCGCACGTCCGCCACCTGCGTCGGATCGTAGACCTGGATGTTGTCGAAACAGCGGCCGGCAGAACTGATCGGATAGTTGTCGTACTGCTGGAATTTGATCTTGAAATGCGCGTCCAGGGGCAGCCCGCGGCTGGCCGCGAACGCGGACAGATTGATTTTCCGGTTGATATAGGCGTACGGGCCGTAAAATTCCTCCGGTAATTCGAACAGGCGGTGCCAGCGCACGCCGTCGCCGCTGACGGCCACGCCGTCGGCATCGACCGAGCCCGTGAACGAAGCCGGCATGGACTGGAACCGGTAGTCGAAATTGAATTCCTGGAAATCCAGCATCACGTTGGTTTGCCCGGCCAGATCGACCGTCAACACCGCCTCGTTCAGGCCGTAGGCGTTGTACGTCGACGAATCCAGGCAGAGCTGGCCGGCGCCGGCGTAGGGGGCATAGTAGTAGTAATCGCTCCCGATCTCGATGCGGCCGGCCCCCGTGGAGGCGGCGACCCAGCAATTGGACAAGGCCGGCTCCTCGAAACCGTCGAAGAACGGAAGGGCGGCGCCGGGCGACTCGTCGTCCTGCAGGGACAAGGTGGCGCCGGCAGGCGTCGCGACGTCGCCGGTCGCGGTCGGGAGCAGGCGCAAATTGACCGTTTCCTCGCCTTCCACGTCCGCGTCGTCGTACACCGCGATTTCGAACATCCGGGTGCGTTCGCCGGGCGCGAAGACCAGCGTTTCCTCCCCGGCGTCGAAGTCCGCGCCGGCCGTCGCGGTCCCGCCGGTGGCGGCCACGACGATGGCGGCGGCGTTCGTCAATCCGATGCGCTCGATCGTCACGCGCGCCACGAGCGCGGTTTCCCGGGCGGTGAACAGGGGCGCGGCGAAGCGGAACATGGCGTTGCTCGCGTAGTCGCCGGCCAAGGCCACGTCGTCGAGGTTCCAGCCGCAATAGCGCCAAGCCGAGTCAGTCGGCCCCATGCCCCAGCGCACGTAGACGGCCGGCTGGCCGTCCGCCAGGGCCGAAACGTCGTAGGCCACCTTCGTCCACGCCGCATCCGCGATCGCGCTGCCGGAGTGGCGCCAGACGTCGGTCCAGTTGGCGCGGTCGGTCGAGGCCTGGACGACCGCCTGGTCGTAGAGGCTGTATTCGACGCCCAGCCAGCGCTGGAACTCGAGGCGGACATTACGGAACCGGGTGCAGTCGATCGTCGGCGTCGTCAGGTAAAGGGTTGCGGCCATGCCGTTCGGATAATCGCCGGCCAGGTTGTAGCCGTAGACGTTGGTTCCCGTATAACCCGCGAGAGGATCCGGATTGCCGTAGCTCCCGCCGCCGCCCAGCGGCCGGCCAAACGCCCATTGGCCCTGGATCGACCAGCCCGGATTGGCGTCAAAGGGATCGAAAAACGCCGCCTCGTTGTCCCGGATGGCCACGACATGCCGCCCGCCGGGCGCGACATCCGCCCCGACCGCGTTCGTCAAGCGGAGCACCGCCGTTTCGGCGGTTTCGCGCGCGGCGTCGTCGGCGAGAACCAGTTCCACGAACTGGGTGGCGCTCCCGTCCGCGGCGAACGTCAACTTGGTCGTGGCCAGGATGAAGTCGCCGGCCGGGCCCGGGAGGGCGGTACCGGCGGCGACCACGTCCACAGTCGCCTCGCCGGGCCGGGACAGAACCACGGCAATCCGCAGGACGCCGTCGCCTTCCCACGCCTCGGTGCGATCCGCCGCGAAGCCGACCAGCCGGTCGAAAACCGAAATCGCGACAGTCTCCTCGCTGACGCCATTGGTATCGGCGGCGTAAAACGTGGTGGCGTACACCCTGCCTGTTTCCGACTCCTGGGGACTGTATATCAACCAGTTCGTGACGGACCCCGCGTTTGTCGCAGGGGCGAACGTCGCGCCCGGCGGCAGGTTGCTGGCATACAGGGCAATGTCGTGGCCGTCGAAGTCCCTGGCGGACACCGCCAAGTTCAAGGTCTGGCCCAGCGCGACGGCCTGCGGGCCGATGGGCGCGAGGACCGGCGGTTTGTCCGTCATGCTCTGCCCCCGGATGGCCACGTCGTCGAGGTACCAGGTGTTGAAAGCGGAGCTGAATTGGAATTGGACCCCCGTGCTGGCGGCAACGTCCGGCAGTTCCAGCAGCGAAAAGGATTCGTTCGTGCCGGCCGTCTTGACGACGAAGGAGCCGAGGTTGAGCCATTCGTTCGAGCCGATGCGGTAGGACACCCACGCGGTTTGCCCTTGGCCGGCGGAACTGGCATCCACGTAGAAGGACAAATTCGTGGGAAAATCCACCGCGGGGGTGGTCAGCGTGTCGTTGCTGCCGCCGAGGGCCCGGCTGTTGGGAGCGCTTTGGAAATGGGCCGTGTCGTTCGCCGTGCCGCCGTCGGTCCAGCCCGCGGGCAAGCCGCTGGAGGCGTCGAAGTTTTCGAACAAAAGGAGCGTAGGATCCGGCTCGACGACCGTCAGCCGGAGCGTTTTCTCGTCCGCGCCGTCCTTGTCTTCGGCGCGGAAGACGATGTCGAATTCGCCCGGCTCGGCGGGCGTCCAGGCGAAGACGTTCGTCAAGGGCGCGGTCCCGGTCAGGGGATTGGGCGCGAAGGTGGCTCCGGCCGGCAGCGGCCCGGCCGAGAGCGCGACGGAATCGCCTTCCCCTTCGGTTGCCGTTGCCGTCACGAGGACAACCTCGCCCACCAGCACGGTGCGGTTGGTCCCGGCCGGCGCGAGGCTCAGGATCGGCGGAGCGTTCGTGGGCGTCGTGGCGGCCGTCTGCACGACGACGTTGTCCAGATACCAGGTGGAAAACGTGGAATTGAACCGGAAGCGCACGCCGGGCGCGGCGGAGAGATTGGGGGCGCTATCCAGGGAATAAATCCTGGTGCCGCCGGCCGTGCTCGCCACGAATCCGGGCAAAGGCGTCCAGCTGGTACCATCCAGGCTGTAGTCCACCGTGGCGGTCTTGCCGTTGCCGTTGTTGCTGGCATCGACGTAGAAGGAGAGGTTGGTGGGATAATCGACCGGCGGAGTTTGCAGGGATTGGCCGGCCGCGAAAGAGCGGCAATTGGGCGCGCTTTGGTAATGCGTGCTGACCGAATCGTTGCCGGTGCCGCCGTTGATCCACCCCGCCGGCACCGTGGAGTTGGCATCGAAGTTCTCGGTCAGATCGGCATGGGCGGCCGTGGTCCAGAAGGCCAGCCACGCCATGCCCAACCCGATTCCAGGCCACGGTTTCATGCCATTAAGGCGCGCATGATCGCCCAAAGGCTCCCGCCTGTCCAGAGCGGATCGCGGCCGCCCCCCCCTACCCCCCGGGGGGCGGCCGGGAACTCACACCACCACGACGCTGTTCAGGGAACCCACGCCGTTGGGCACCCAAGCGTGGCTCTTGGGATCCACCTGCCATTCGCCGTCCACGACGAACTTGTACTCGTGGCAGCCGGACGGCAGCGCAACGGCGGCGCAGTACGTCCCTTTTTGGGAATTTTCCCGCATGGGCGTCTGCCGGGGATCCCAGCCGTTGAACGTCCCCGCAAGGAAGACTTGGCGGCCCGGCTCCGCATCCATACGGAACCGGACCTGCCTGGTTTTGGTTCGGTTCATGGCATGGCCTCGGATTCGGTCTGCGCGGCGCCGGCCTCCGGTTCCTCCTGGAAATTGGTGGAAAACAGGGCCTCGATGGCGGCCAGCGCCTCGGCGGCGTCGCGCCCCGCGGCCGTCACGACCACCGGGGCCCCGTGTTCCGCACCCAACACCATCACGCTCATGATGCTTTTGGCATTGGCCTTGTTGCCGTTGTAGGCGATTTCGACGTCCGCCGCGAAACGCTGGGCCACCTTCACCAGCAGGGCGGCGGGCCGGACATGCAAGCCGTAGGGACTTGATACCGTCAGGTTGACGCTGCGCCCCCCCTCGCCCGTCGTCCGGCGGAAGGCCCGGCCCCGTTCCCGTTGCGAAGCTTGCCGGGCCGTTTCGATGGCGTTTTCGAACTGGTCGTATTTGGCGAAGACGTAGTCCGCCCCCAGGTTCTCGCAATGCCGGCGGGTTTCCGGATCGGTGTAGTTGGTCAGCACGACCACGACGCAGTTGCGGTCCGATTTCTTGGCGTGGTGGAGCACTTCGATCCCGTTGCCGTCGGGCAGGCCCAGATCGAGCACCACCGTCGCCGGCTGGTAAACATTGAACCGGCGGATGGCTTCGGAGACGCTGCCGGCTTCGACGACCTTGCCGCCGTGCGCCGAGGCGTCCAGCATCTTGCGCAACCGCCGCCGCACGGGTTCGGCGTCGTCCACCAGCAGAATCGCGGGGGCCGGGCTTGGAAGGTCGGCATCCATAGCCATTCCAACATACATCGGCGGACCGGCCGCTTCCAGCCGCCGGATTGCCCGGATTCGCGTAGGGGATTCACCCTACGCGCGGCGGGCGCCGGCCTACCGCACGAGGCCGTGCCGGAAGGCGTAGCGGGCCAGCGCCACGTTGGTGGGCAGGCCCGTTTTTTCCGCGAGGCGCGCGCGATAGGTGGCGATGGTCTTCTCGCTCAGCGCCAATTCCGCGGCGATGGCTTTGACGGTCTTGCCCGCGGCGATCAGCCGCAGTACCTGCAGTTCGCGGGCCGAGAGGGCTTCGTGGGGCGATTTGGCCGCGTGGTTGTTGCCCAGCGCCGCCGCCAGCCGTTCCGCCAACCGCGGCAGCACGTATTTTCCGCCGGCGAGGATCTTCTTGACCGCCCCCACGAGTTCTTCCGGCGCCTGGCCCTTGCCGAGATAGCCCGCCGCACCCAGCTTGAACGAGCGCACCGCGAATTCTTCCTCGGGAAATCCGCTCACCACCAGGGTGCGCGTCGCCGGGCGCATCCGGCGAACGTCGGCCAGCAGTTCCAGCCCGTCGCGCCCCGGAATGGCGATGTCCAGCAGCACGACGTCCCACGCCTCGCGTTCCAACGCCGCGACCGCGGTGCGCGAGTCGGCCGCTTCGCCGAACGCGATGCCGGGAAATTCCCCGGCCAGGATGTCCTTGAGTCCGCGCCGCAGGATGGGATGGTCCTCGACGATCAGCACGCGCGGGCCGCGGACCGGCGACGGCGCGGCGACGGATTTCGCCTTCATGGCGAGCCTTTCCCGCCGTCGGCGGTTTTGCCGGTCGGGCCGCGCCGGGGCAGGCGCACCTCGACGACGGTGCCTTTTTTCTCCCCGCGCCGGAACGCGACCTCGCCGCCCAGGGCCGCGACGCGTTCCCGTATGCCGATCAAGCCCAGCGAAGCCGGATTCGCCAGCGCGCTTTCGGGAATCCCCACGCCGTCGTCGCGCACGCGCAGGCACACGCTTTGGCCCGCCAGTTCCAAGGCGGCGTCGACGCGGCTGGCCTGGGCGTGGCGCGCCACGTTGGTCAGGCATTCCTGGAAAATGCGGAACAGCGCCGTGGTCGCCGCCGGCTCCAATCCGGACACGGCGGCGGGCACGGCCGCCGCGCAGGCGATGCCGTGCCGTTCCTGGAACCGGCGCGCCTCGTATTGCAGCGCCGGGCCCAGCCCGATCCGGTCGAGCACCCCCGGCCGCAGGCGGGCCGCCAGTTCCTGCACCGTCGCCAAGGCGGCATCGACGGTTTCGATCGAGTCGGCGGCGTGCTGGAGGATTTCCTCTAGCGCCGGCGTCGGGGCGGTCTCCCGGACGATCCGTTCGATTTGGCGCAGGTCCATTTTGATGGCCGTGAGGCTCTGGCCGAAGTCGTCGTGGATGTCGCGGGCGATGCGCGTCCGCTCCTCCTCGCGCGCGGATTCCATTCGCGCCAGCAGCGCGCGCAGCTCCGCCTGCGACAGCGCCAGCGCCGCCTCCAGCCGCCGGCGCTCGTCCACGTCCCGGATCGAAACCAGGATGTACCGCTCGCCCCCGAACATCACCCGCGTCGTGCTCAAATCGGCGAGAAACGCGCTGCCGTCCTTGCGCTTGAATCGCAAATCGACGCGGATGCCAAACCGGACGTCCCCGAACTTGGCGATTTCGCGCCGGACATCCGGCATATCCTCCGGCCGGTGCAGATCCTCGAGCCGGAGCTGTTGGAATTCAGCCCATGTATATCCCAGCATCCGCAGACAAGCCGGATTCGCCAGGCGAAAACGCTGTTCTTCCGGCTGGAGCAGGAACAGTCCGTCCGTCGCCGTGTCGAACAGCGCGCGAAACTTCTCCTCGGACTCCCGCAGGGCCTCGACGGCTTTTTTCTCGGCCGTCACGTCCCGGAAATAGACGGCAACCCCTCCGCCCATGCGCGGAAAACAGCGATTGTGGAACCATGTCTGCCAAGTCTCGAAATAGTCTTCGAAATCCGCGCTTTCGCCGGATGCGGCCCGGCGGAATTGGCGCTCGAGTTCGGTGCCTTTCTTGTCGGGAAACAGGTCCCAGAGCATCTGGCCCAGCAGGCGTTCGCGAGGAATGCCCAGCATGCGTTCCGCCGCCGCGTTGACGTACACGTAGCGCCAGTCGCGGTCCAGGGCGAGAAAGCCATCGCCGATGCTCTCCAGCGTCTTGCGGAGCCGCTCCTGCGCCTCTTCCCGTTCGCGGTAGTCCCGCAAGGCCTCGATCCCGAAGGTCAAATCGTCGGCCAGTTGGCCCAGCAATTCCATTTCATTGGAGTCGAATGCGTCCGGGTCCGTGGCATACAGCATCAAGACGCCGCGGATTTCGCCGTGGTCGTGCAGCGGCAAGGCCGCGCACGAGGCGTAGCCGTGGCGCAGGGCATCCTGCCGCCAGGGCGGGAACGCCGGATCCGTCACGATGCGCTGGATGACCACCGCCTTGCCGGTGCGAATCGCCCTCCCCGCCGGCCCCCGGCCCCGGGGATTGATCCCCCAACTGACACGCCGATTCTTGAGATAGCCCTTCACGAACCCGGCCTGCGCCATCGGCTGCACGCTCTTGGCCCGGTCGTCCCGGGCATAGCCCACCCACGCCATGCGGTAGCCGCCCTGCTTCACCAGCAAACGGCACAGACCCGCCAGCAGCTTCATTTCGTCCTTGGACCGGTTCACCAGCCAATTGGCGGCGGTGATGATCTGCGCCCGCCGGCTGATCCGTAATACGCTGAGATTTACCCCGATGCTGGCCGCCCCGGCCCCCGCGCCGTCCGGCCCCCGCAGCGTCTGGTTGTTCCAAGCAATCAAATGCGATTCGCCATTCTTCGCGCGGATCGGATTCTCGAAACGCGGAGCGATTTTCCCCCGCCGCAGGCCGCGAAGGAACTCCTCCTTCACGTCGGGCCGAAAGTCCGGCACGAACCGGCTGAACCAGTCGCGGCCGATGATTTCGCGCCGCTTGTAGCCGGTCAGTTTCAGCAAGGAGTCATTGGCATAGAACAGCCGCCCCTGCGGATCCAGCAGGACCGCGACCAGCGGAGCCTGCCCCAGCACGGCCGCAAACTCGCGTTTCGCCTCCGCGAGATCGGCCACCGTCCGGCCGGAAGGGCGCTGTTTCGGTTGGATCTGCTTGCGTTTCACGCGTTGGCTCCGCCGCGTCCACCGCTAGTAAACAACCGCTCCCGCCCCCCTTCAAGCCATTTTCCCGCCGGAAACGGGAAGCGTGGCCCCGCGTTGGCCAAGATCGGGGGGGGGGTGTCGCAAAAAACGTCCGTGGCCCATCGGCGGCATCTCGAGGAGCGCCGCTGCGATTTCCACGGCGGCGGCGCGAACCGCGGCGATTGCCCCGGGTGCCGGAACTGCTGGCCGAGCGCTGCGGCGCCAAGACGGTCCTGACGGATACCGGTCAGCTCCTGAATGGCGCCCTGCTCAACCAGGGGCTGGTGGACGAAATCAGCCTGCCGGTGCTTCCGATCGTCGTGGGCCAGGCGAAATATTCCCTCTGGGACGGCGGGGCCGGCAACGTCCGCCTGGAACTGGGCGGGGCACAGGCATTCCCCGGCGGCAAGGTCTGGCTGACCTGCCGGGTGGCCCGCGCGAAACAAGCCCCCCGCCCGCTACGTGGGATTGGGCGCGGCCGGCGCTTCCGGCGCGGCCGGGGCGGCCCCGTCGGCCGCCTTGGCCTGGCGCTGCTCGGCTTTCCGCAGGCGCTTGGCCTCCTGCTTCTGCTTCTTGGCGATTTCCCGCTGGTACTTGGCGAATGAATAATTGGTTCGGCCCATGGCTGCTCCTGCTGCGTAGTTGGCCAATCCATACCATGGCCGGCGAAAAATGCACGCCGAAAAACGCCGCGGCGCAACCGCCGCGGCGCCGGCCAGTCCAGACCGCATCCGTCCGGTTTTAGTAGCGGTTGCGGCGTCCGCCGCCGTAGCCGCCGCCAGAGCCCCCGCCGTAGCCGCCGCCAGAGCCGCCGCCGAAACCGCCGCCGCGCGGCCGATCCTCGCGGGGCCGGGCTTCGTTGACCACGAGGGCGCGGCCACCGACTTCCTTGCCGTTCAGCCCGGCGATGGCCTTGGCGGCCTCGTCGGCCGAGGCCATTTCCACGAACGCGAAACCGCGCGGACGGTCCGTCATGCGGTCCATGATGACGTTGCAACTGGTGACCGTGCCGAACGCCGCGAACGTTTGGCGCAATTCGCTCTCCGCGACGTCGAACGACAGGTTGCCGACATATAGTTTGGTAGCCATGGGGTACTCTTTTCTTCTGCTCCGGGGAATGGCCGCCTGAATGTCCCGAATCGTTCGGGTAAAGATGTCCCCTTGGGCGCCGGTGCGGCCATGGACTACCTGCCAACTCAATCCAACCACTCTCGATATGCGGGCGACAGGGTACACTGCGGCGGCCCAATGGCAAGCAACTTGTTGGCCGGCATGCTCCATGGCCGCGCGGCGGAAAAACGCCGGCGGCCGATTTGACTTTCCGGAAATACGTGGTAGCGGTTCAAGTGGAGTCGGACGCAAGGGCAGATCGAGCGACCAGCTGCCCGCCAAGTTGCCGAGCGTGGACTTGGCAGATAGATGAGGAACTGGCCTCCCTCACGTCCGACTCCCAATTTTTTCCCCTCCGCCGGCGCGTGCATCGCCCCCCCTGTCCCAGCGGCCCCGCCGCCCGTTTTCCACGCCATGGAAAACGGCGGGGCCGGCGCGGGACGGGGCGCTACGGGGACGGCTTGGGCCCGCCGAAAACATAGTCGACGTAGGCCCGGGGCATCGGCTTGGTGGCCAGCGCCACGACCACGGCCGTCAGGATCGACAGCGGCAAGGCCACGACGATCGGATCGACCACGGTCCAGGTGAGGCTCCACGTGGCCGGCACCAGGTTCGGCTTGCCGAACCAGGCCTGGCACAGACCGATGCCACCCGCGGTCTTGCCGTTCACGAACAGCAGCCAGAACCCGCTGGTCAGGAACCCGACCAGCAGCGACGCCACCGCCGCCGGCTTGGTCATGCGCTTCCAGAAGAGGCCGAACACGAACAGGGGCAGGAAGGACGAAGCGCACAGGCCCATGAAGATGGCCGTGGCCAGGGCGATGATGTTCCCGCGCACGTATTTGCCCAGCACCAGCGCCACCACGATGCCCGCCACGATGGCGAAGCGCGTGACGTGGATGGACTTGCTGCCGTGTTCGTGGCGCGCGTACTGCTCGAACACGTCGCGGCCCAGCGCCGTGCCCATGGTGTGGAACTGGCTGGACATCGTGCTCATCGCGGCCGACAGCAAGGTCAGCATGAAGAGCACCCCGAACCAGTGCGGCAGCGCGCTGCGCACGTAGGCGGGGATCAGCGTGTCGGTGTTGCCCTGCAGCGTCGTGCCCAGCCCCACCGAGCGCAGCACGGCGATCAGGTGCGGCCGGAGCATGTCGGGCGCGCCGCCCGCGCCGCGCTCGATTTCCGTCTTGTCCGTCCACATCGCGTAGCTCAGCGGCGCCTCTTCGCTCGCGCCGGGCAGGCGGTAGCTCACGAACCGCTTGGCGCGCGCCTTGATTTCCTCGGGCGCATTCCCCGGCACCAGCGCCAGCTTGCCCTTGCCGTCCGGCCCCGGATCCAGCCGCGCCGCGTCGTCTACGATCCGACAGGCGATGGCCTCCTTCTGCGCGAAATAAACGTTGGACAGCGCGCCGACCGTGAAGGCCACGCCGGTCATGAACAGGATGAAGATGCCGCCGGCGGCCGCCGCGCGGTTCAGCGACTGCTTGGATTTGACGGTCATGAAGCGCACGATCAACTGCGGCTGGGCCAGCACGCCGATGCCCACGCCCATCACGATGGTGCTCACCAGGATCCACCACATGTGGTAGGCCACGCCGCCCGGCGGCGCGAGCCCCGCCTCCGCGAAGCCGAACTTGGGCATCGCCGTCCAGCCCTGGTGGCCGATGGCCTTCAAGAAGCCCGGCACCTGGTCGCGGAGCGCGCCGAGCGCGGCATGGGCTTCGGTCACGCCGCCCAGCAGGCCGTAGGTCGCCACCAGCAGGATCGCCATGCCCGCCAGCATGATGCCGCCCTGCATCGCGTCGGTCAGCATCACGCCCTTGAGCCCGCCGGCGATGACGTAGGCGGCCACGATCAAGGCGAAGACGTACAGCGCCGCGTCGTACGAGATGTGGAAGATCGGCGCCATGAATTCCGCGCCGCCGACCATCACCGCCATCGCGTAGAGCGGCATGAAGCAGAAGATGATCAGCGCGCACAGCACCTGCAGCAGGCGGCTGTCGTAGCGCTTGGCGATCAGTTCGGGGAACGTGTGCGCGTCCAGATGGTGCCCCATGCGCCGCGTGGGGTTGCCCAGAAACACGAAGGCGATGAAAATGCCCACGAAGATGTTCAGGACGGTGAGCCACAGCACGCCCATGCCGAGGCTGGCCGCCGTGCCGCCGAAGCCGACGATCGCGGAGGTGCTGATGAACGTCGCGCCGTAGGACAGCGCCATGACGATCGGATTCGCGCTGCGGCCCGCCACGAGGTAGTCCGCCGCCGTCTTCGTCCGCTGGTACCCGAGATACCCCAGATAGCCCGTCAACATCAGATAGAGGATGACGAGAACGATGCTGATCAAGTCCATGTGCGTTCCTTCCTTACAGGGCGTCCTCGACCTCGGCCTTTTCTTCCTTGGCCCAGTCGACGTCTTCCTTCTTCACGGGTTCTTCGCCCTTGTTCCAGTTGGCGATCCCGTAGACCACGCACAGCGCCGCGCTGGCCAGGCTAAGCACGTAGGCCAGCCAAACCGCCGGACTTTCGATTCCCAGAACCATCGCCGCCTCCTTTGCCGCGGACCGCGGACCGGGCGTTGTGCCCGGCCGCGATTCGCTGGGGCCCATCTTCCGCAACCGCGTTTCTACATGGCAATACAAAAATTCGCCGAATCCTCTCTTTTTTCTCAAGCCCCGGGCGGCGGGATGGGCCGCATGTGCGATGCGGGGCCGATGGCGACGCCGGCCGCGATCATGCGCAATCGCCGGACAGGAACGGCGCGGCGCCCTGCCTGCCAGCGCCGGAGCCGCACCCAATCGGGAACGAATTCCGGCGGAATTGAAACCGCATCGAACGCTTGACGCCGCGGCGGATTGGAGGTACCGTTGAATTTTGCTTGCCGGACAACGGCCACAGGGAAGCAGGAGACGCCAGAATGAAGATCATGAACGGAATTACATCTCTGAAATCAAAAGCGGCCTGGGCGAGTCTGGCGTTGCTCTGCGGGCTTCTGGCGGCCGAGGCCCAGGACCCCCGCGGCTTCCGGGGTCGCTGGAACGATTGGGGCTACGACGCGATGGCGCTGGATCTCAATGCCTGGCGCGTGACCTTGCAGGCGATCGCCTCCTCCGACAACGATTTCAAGTTCGCTTCCGACGATTGGGACGACGGCATCGAGTGGACCCGGTCCGGATACATACCCCTCGCCAGCGTCGTCACAGCCTACGTCTGGGGCGAAAACACTTCGATGGACGCCACGCCGGGCCGTTATTACACGTTTGCCATGGACAACGCCGGCTATTACGAGACGGGCCGGATGATCGTCCAGGAGACCGTGAACGCGCCGATTTCGATCCTGTCGGTCGGGCACGTCGTAGACGGAAGCAACGCGACGGTATCCATCGGGACCTCGGCCGCGCCCAGTCCGGGCGAAACCATCGTCGTTCGCTACAGTCTTGACGACTGGGCCTCCTCGGCGTTCGCCGCGGCCACTGGCGGCGGCACGAATTGGGCGGCGGCGATCGCGCACGCGTCCGGCGAGGTCGGCTGGACATGCTCGTATTACGTGCTGACCACCACGGTGGCCGAGCCAAACCATGCGGACGCCGATCTTCAGGCCATCCGCTGGAACAACAACGGGGGAGCCAACTACGCCTACGTCGTGGCCGGCACGCCGCCGGAGGCGCCGACGGAGCAGGCTTCGGCGCTGCAGTTTTCCAACGTGTCGGTCGGCGGCTTGACCGTGGCGTGGGCCCCCGGCAACGGTTCCGGGCGTCTCGTGGTTGCCCGCGCCGGCGGTCCCGTGGACAGCGCGCCCGAAAACGGCGTGGCCTACGCCGCCCACGCGGCGTTCGGCTCCGGAACGGAAATGGGCACGGGCAATTTCGCGGTCTTTGCAGGAACGGGTTCATCCGTATCCGTGGCGGGCCTGGCGCCCGAGACCACCTACCACTTTCGCGTCTACGAGTACAACGGCGGCGGCAGCCTGATCGCGTACACTGTGGCGGCGGCGGCGGACAATCCCGCCAGCGTCGCCACGCCGGCCGTGCCGCCCAACCCGGTCTACATCAACGAAGCCCTCTCGTCCAACCACACCACCCAGGACGAGGACGGCGACACGCCGGACTGGGTCGAACTGTACAATGCCGGGACGGAACCGGTCGCCCTCGCCGGCTGGGGCTTGTCCGACGACTACGCAGAACCGTTCAAATGGACCTTCGGCAACGCGACCATCCAGGCCGGCCAGTTTCTGCGGGTGTGGGCGTCGAGCAAGAACCGCCCGGAGGGCGACCATCTGCACACCAGTTTCAACATCAGCGCGGACGGCGAGGAAATCATCCTGACCCGGCCCGACGGCACCCGCATCGACGAACTCCCGCCCAAGGTCTACCCCGCGGACGTGTCCGTCGGCCGGCAGCCGGACGGCACGGGCCCCTGGAAATTCTTCGCGGCGCCGACGCCCGGCGCCCGCAACACGGGCACGGGCTACGAAACGATCCTGCCCAATCCCGTTTTCTCCGTGCCCGGCGGCTTTTATACGAACAACATCACCCTGGAACTGTCCACGCCGGAAGCCGGAGCCGTCATCCGCTATACGCTCGATGGCTCCGAGCCCACGGCCAGCTCGCCGATCTACACCAACGCGCTGGCGCTGCGCAGCAAGGCGGGCACGCCCAACGGCATCGCGGACATCCCCACCAACTTCCAGCCGACCGGACCCGACTATTACGAGGGCTGGGAACCGCCCGCCGGCGAGGTCTTCAAGCTCAACACGGTTCGGGCCCGCGCGTTCAAGGCGGGCGCCATGAACAGCCGGGCCGTGACCCAGACCTACCTGGTCGATGCCGCCGGCACCAACCGCTACAGCCTGCCCGTCGTGTCCATCGCCACGGACGCGGACAACCTCTTCGACAATTACTTTGGCATCTACGTGGCCGGCTACTTCCAAAACTATTTTCAATCGGGCGACGACTGGGAACGGCCGGGCACGATCGAGTTCTACGAACCCGGCGGCGCGCTGGCCTTCAGCGGCGGCATCGGCATCCGGCTGCACGGCAACACCACGCGCAGCCGCCCGCGCAAGGCCCTGCGGATTTACGCGCGCGAGCCGTCCACGTTCGAATACCGGATCTTCCCCGACAAGCCCCTGGCCGCCTTCGATACCTTCATCCTGCGCAACGGCGGCAACGACTGGGGCAACGGCGTCATCCGCGACCTGTTCCAGCAGTCCCTGGCCGCCAACGCGACCTGCAACCGCCAGCATGGCCGCCTCGTCGTCGTGTTCATCAACGGCGAATACTGGGGCCTCCACGACCTGCGCGAGCGCTACGACGACGGCTACATGGAGTACAACTACGGGCTCGGCGAGCAGGAATTCGTGCAGGTGGAGATCGATCGCACCAGCCCGACGCCCGACATTCCCGTCTACGACCGCGGCAACATCGCCCTGGCCGGGGACTACCGCAACCTCTGGGACTATTTCGAGGACTCGGGCGTGGCCTCTTCCTCCAACTACGAGTACGTCAAGGGCCGCATGGACGTGGACAGTTTCATCGACCTGTTCCAGGCCCACATCTTTTGCGGCAACACCGACTGGCCGGGTAACAATATCCGCGCTTGGCGCTCCGTCGCGACCAATCGGGCGGCCGGCGCGCCCTTCGGCCACGACGCCCGCTGGCGATACATGCTCTACGACATGGATTTCGGCTTCGGGGCCGAGTTCACGTATGTGCCCGGACACGAGGATTTCGCCCAGCACGACACCCTGGCTTATGCCGCGTCGCCGACCCAGACCGCCACCGCCAACCACCCCGATGCCACGCTGATGTTCCGGCGCCTGCTGGAAAACAGCTCATTCTGCCGTTCGTTCGTGATCCGCTTCAGCGACCAGCTCAACACCGCCTACAGCCGGGCGCACGTGACCAACCGCTGGGCGCAGTGGCTGGCCATGGTCAATCCCGAGATGGCCGAACACGCCGCGCGCTGGCGCCAACCCGTGGATTGGAACTACGAGCGCAACCGCATCCGCTCCTATGGCGAGCAGCGCACCGCCGCGGTCTGGGGCCACCTGCATGACTATTTCGGCCTCGGCGCCCGCCAGAATCTCACCGTGGACGCCAATCCCCTGCAGGGCGTCGTCCGCGTCAACACGATCGATCTCGAGGACGGCACGGCCGGATTCACCGGCTATCCCTGGACGGGTTCTTATTTCACCAACTATCCCGTCACGCTCACCGCCCAGGCCCGGCCGGGCTACGGCTTCGTAGAATGGCGCCAGACAGACGTCTCCGGCGGCGCGCTCGCCGCCGACCAGGCCGCCAACTACTCCAGTTGGACCAACGGCAGCAACAAGGGCACCGGGTTCGCCCCCTGGACCCTCGCCCGTTCCGGCGATTCGGCCGAAAGCGGATTTTTCCTGGGTTCCGGCTGGGGACTTTATGCCAACAGCGGCCGGACGGCGGCCGCGATTCGTCCCTTCAGCAACGCCCTCCCCATCGCCCAGATCTTTTCCGTCCAGATGGATCACGGCTCGATCGCGGACAATCGTAGCGTCGGCGTGGCACTGCAAAATGCCACGGGCTCCAACTTGTGGGTGTTTTCCTTTACGGGCGGCGATTCCCATTATCTGGTCAACGGCAGCGGCAGCGGCATCGCCTTCACCACCGATCCCATCCAGATCGAATTGACGCTGACTTCCGCCACCACCTATTCCGCCACCATCGCCCCCTCCGGCCAGTCCGCCACGACGCTGACCGGCCCGTTGTTGGCCCCAAGCGATCAGGCCATAACGCGCTTCCGGGCCTGGAACTACTCGGCCGGCGACGGGTCCGCGGCCGATTTCTACGTGGACAACCTCCAGATCGCCGCGCTGCCCGGCACGGGCGCCCCCGCCGTCTACAGCACCGAGAAAACCATCGAGGTAACTCTCACCAATGCCGCCCGGTTCGAAGCCGTATTCGAGGCAGCCACGCTGATCCACTACTGGAACTTCAACGTCCCGGCCACCCAGTTGAACCCTTCCTTTTCGCTTGTTCCCGGCGCCGCCATCGCCATCGACACGGGCACCGTCTCCGTGGTCGCGTCCGGCACCGGCCAGGACTTCTGGGGTGAAAACGCCCAGTTCGGCGACGATGCCGGCGCGCACCTGCGCCTCAACAATCCCATCGGCGCGGTCATGGATGTGGACATGCCCACCACCGGCTTCGAGAACGTCACCGTCCGCTACGAAACCCGCCGTTCCGGCTCCGGCGCGGGAACCCAAATCCTGTCCTACACCCTCGACGGAACCAATTACGTTCCGCTGGCCGCCCTGGCCGTCGCCGAAATCCCGACGCTGTATCCGTTCGACTTCGCGGAAATCCCCGGCGCGGACAACAATCCCAACTTCGGCTTCCGCATCGAATTCGCCCAAGGCGCAGGCGGAGACGCCGGCAACAACCGCTTCGACAATTGGACGGTCGAGGGCTTCCCCCTGGACGCCCTCAACCTGCCGCCCGAAGTGTCCGCCCCCATCGCACATCGGTCGCTTCTGGCGGGCGACGATGCCGCGGCCTTGTCCCTGACGAACGTATTCAGCGATCCGGAAAACGATCCCCTGACCTTCGGCGCCGTGGCGACGGATGCCGCGGTGGCCGCGGTGGAGGTCGCCGGGACCACGCTTTCCATCGCGCCCCTCCAGCGCGGCGGAACCACCGTGACCGTCTCCGCCGACGACGGGACCAACCCGCCCGTGGCCACCAGCTTCTACGTGCTGGTTTATCCCGAGGCCCATCCGCTCGAAACCGGCGATTTCACCTTCACCGCCTGGTCCTCGAACAACCCCGCCGGCGCCTTCCCCGGGCACATGCTCTTCCTGCAAAGCGATCAGAACGATCCCCTGATCGATGCGCCCCTGGCGTTTGCCTACCACATTCCCGCCGCCGACGCCTCGGCTCCGAACGACGCCCTTTTCCCCTACGCGGCAACGGCCCGCACCCGCCTCAACGGCATGGAGGATGACGGCATCTCCTTCATCAACACCGGCCGCGGCCGCGACCTCGGCGGAGCGCTGGCGGCGTTCGATACGCGCAACGTCACCAACGCGTCGGTCGCCTGGTTGGGCGGAACCATCCTGACCAATGCGCGGATCTACGCCATCCGCCTCCAATACCGCGTCGGCCTGACCAACGATTTCGCCGACATCCTCGACGGCGCCGGCCAACCGGTCGAGTACGTGCGCAACGCCGTCGCGGGCCACACCCAGAACCTCGGACCGGTTTCCCTGCCGGCCGTCGCCCTCGGCCACGAATACGTCCAGTTGCTGTGGCGCTACTACCTGGTGTCGGGAACCAGCGGCGGTCGGGCCCAGCTGCGGCTCGACGATATCCATGTCGCCAACGGCCTCGCTCCCCCGCCCACCGGTTTCACGGCCTGGCAGCGGTCCGAATTCACCGAGGCCGAACTCGCCGATCCCGCCGTCAGCGGTCCCCTCGCCGCACCCGATGTGCCCGGAATCCCCAACCTGCTCCGTTATGGCTTCGGCATGGGACGCGCCGATGACTACCAGAATTTTCGCCCCATGGGCGACGTGACCGAATCGGGCATCCTGTTCCGCCATCGGCGCCTCCTGGCGCTGGACAGCGGCATCGAATACGTCATCGAGGCCACCTACGACTTGGAAGACGAGTCCCCCTGGCCCGCAGCCATCCCCGGCACCGACCTGATTCTGCTCGGAG
>JAKLIL010000049.1 GCA_022709625.1 Verrucomicrobiota bacterium | reverse complement strand
CCCGGCCGGGGATGGGAGCCACCTACACGGTGACCAGCAATGCGGATTCAGGCGCCGGAACCTTGCGCGCCGCCATCCTCGCCGCCAATGCCAATCCCGGCACGGACGACGTGGCCTTCGATCTATCCGGCTCGTTCGCGATCACCCTGACCAACGAATTGCCGATCATCACGGGACCGGTCCGCATCGATGGCGCCAGCCAGCCGGGGTACACCAAGTCGCCGCTGGTGACCCTGCAACGATCGACTTCGGCGGCGACGAACGGGTTGGTCCTCGGCGCGCCGGGCTGCACGGTCGCGGCGGTCCGGGTGCACGGATTCGTCTCCGGCATTCGGGCCGACGCGCCCGCCTGCGTCATCCACGCCTGCTATTTCCTGAGCAACACCGCGGCCGGCGTCTACGCCGCAGCCGGAGGCACCCGCATTCTCGACAGTTATTTCGCCACCAACGAAATCGGCATCCACGTGGCCGACGGCCCCACCAACTCGATCCTGGGAAACTTCATCGGCGTGCATCCGCTGACCGGCGCGGCCAACGGAAACCATATCGGAGTTCTCCTCGCCTCGGACCGGAACAACGTCGGCGGCACGGGGGCCGGGGACGGCAACGTGATCTCGGGCAACGCCCTGTCCGGGATCGAAATCGCCGCGGGCACCAGCAGCAATTCCGTTCGCGGCAACCTGATCGGCACGGATGCTTCCGGAACCGTGGCCGTGCCCAACGATGTCGGCATCCAGTTGTACGGGAGCGACCAGGCGATCGGGGGCGTCAAAACCGGATCGCGCAACGTGATTTCCGGCAACCGGAAATCCGGCATCAAAATGTTCAGCAGCACGCAACCCCTCGCGCGGAACAAGATCGAGGGCAATTTCATCGGCACCGACGTCGCGGGCAACAATGCCATCCCCAACGACGTCGGGATTTACCTGGAAGAAAGCGCCTGCCAGTCCAACGTTATCGGCGGCACTCTGGAAGCCCAGCGCAACGTCGTCTCCGGAAACGCCGACATCGGCGTGCTTTTGGATTTGGCGCCCAACAACACCATTAAAGGCAATTACATCGGTCTGGACGTCTCTGGCCGCTACGGCTTGGGAAACGGCAACAGCGGGGTGCAGGTCGTGAACGCCGCGACCACCCAAGTGGGCGGAACGAACGTCGAGGCAGGCAACGTCATTTCGGGCAATGGGCTCCACGGCATTTTCCTTTTCGGGAGCCGTTGCGGCGGCTCGGTGGTGCAGCAAAATTGGATCGGCACCACCGCCGCGGGCGGACAAGCCATCGCCAACCAGGGGTCGGGTATCATGGTTTCGACGGCGCGGCGCATCACGATTGGCGGCATCGGCGCCGGCAACGTGATCTCGGGCAACCGCGAATACGGCATCTACGTCGACGACGCCGGTTCCTGGGGCCTGACCGTGCAAGGCAACCGGATCGGCACCACCCCTTCCGGCCAGAGCGCCTTGGGAAACGAATACGGCGGGATTTACCTGAACGGCGCCCCTTCCAACCAGATCGGCGGAGTCTCCGCCGCGGCCGGCAACCTGATCGGCGGCAACAAGGGCAACGGCATCGTCATCGACGGCGCGGACGCCTGCAGCAACGCCGTCCTCAGTAATTTGATCGGCGTTGACGCGGACGGGGAAGATCCCCTGCCGAACGGCGACTCGGGACTGTACCTATTGGCCGCGCGGCGCTGCCGGGTGGGCGGCGACCTGCTCGTGGGCGGCGGCAATCTGATCTCCGGCAACGGCGCCCATGGCATCAGGATGCAAGGAGCTTCGGACTGCGAACTGGTGGGCAACCGCATCGGCGGCCATATCGTGGGCGCGGGCTTCGGCGGCAACGCCCGTTGCGGTCTCTACGTCAGCGCCACGACGTCCAACAATTTCATCGGCGGCGACGTCTGGAGCCGGGCCAACGTCGTGGCGTACAATGGCGAGGCCGGCATCGCCCTGTACAACGACACCAACACCGTCGGCAACCGCCTCGACTTCAACTGGATTTTCAGCAACGACGGATTGGGCATCGATCTGGGCGACGACGGCCCCACGCCCAACGACCCCTTCGTCGGCGGCGATCCGGACGACGGCGCCAACCATCTCCAGAACTTCCCCTCGATCACGAACGTGTTCGTGGACGGGCCCAACCTGCGCCTCCAGGGGTCCCTGCGCAGCGGCCTCACGGAAACCTACAAACTCAATTTCTACGGCAACACCCGGTTCGATCCGTCCGGCTACGGCGAGGGGGAATTCATCCTGGGCACGACCAATGTCTTCACCTCGCCCCTGGACACGGCCCATTTCGACGTCGCCGTGCCGGCGCCCGATCCCCTGCCCGACTACTGCGCCGCCACGGCAACGCACCTGGCTTCGGGCGACACCTCCGAGTTCTCGCACTTCGCCATGCTGGACAGCGATGGCGACGGCATGCCGGACGGATGGGAGCAAGACCACTTCGGTTCCCCCACGGGCGGCGATCCCGCCGGCCACGGGGACGCCGACGACGCGCCCAATCTGGATGAATACCGCGCCGACACCGATCCCAACGACGACGCCAGTTTCCTGCGGATCCTGGAGATCGGGAACACGAACATTGACAGCGGGATCGTCACCGCCGTTGTCTTCCCGTCTTCGGCATATCGCCACTATCGCGTCGAACACGCCGAAGGGCCGGAATTGCGCACGAACGGCTGGACCGCCGGCGCGGCGGGGTATCAACCGGGCACCGGCGGAAATTTGACCGGCATCGATTTGTTGCCCGCCGGTACAACCGCTGTCCATTTCCGGATGCGCGCCCGGTTGCCATGAGTCTGGCCTCCGTGCGCGCATCCGCGATTGAGCGCCGCCCGCCTCCGTGGGATACTTCCTCGATGCCGCCGGCCCCGCCAGCCCTTTTCCACCGCTACGTCCGCGACGAGGCGCACTACGCCGACGTGCTGATGCGGGCCCGGGAGGTTAAGCACACGCTCTGGATCGGCACCGCGGATCTCAAGGACGCTTTCGTCCTGCGCGGTAGAACCGCCCGGCCGTTCCTCGGGGAAATCGCCGAACTGCTGCAGCGGGGCGTCGCCGTCCGCCTGATCCACGCCAAGGAGCCCGGTCCGCGCTTTCGCGCCGATTTCGACCGCTATCCCGTCCTGGTGCAAGGCCTCGAGCGCGTCCTGTGCCCCCGCGTCCACTTCAAGCTGCTGATCTTCGACCTCCGCGAGGCGTATATCGGCTCCGCCAACCTGACCGGCGCCGGCATGGGCATGAAAAGCGATGGCCGGCGCAACTTCGAAGCCGGCGTCTGGACCAACGATCCCGAACTGGTCGCCGCCGCCGTCGCCCAATTCGACGGCGTCTGGATAGGCGCGCATTGCGGCGCGTGCGGGCGCACAGCCTATTGCGGCGATACGATCAAGTGATGCCGCTCCGCAGGCGCCACGCGGAAAAAACGCTTCGGCGCGGCGCGGTTTCCGGATTTGCATCGAGATGCGGCTTGTCTTACAGTCCTGCCGATTATCCGCAGGAGCGACAGATGGCCAAATCCCTCCCTAGAATCCGGCGTCTCGTCGGCCAACCCTTTCCCCGGGTGGATGCGGACGGCAAGGCCCGCGGCACGACCCGGTACCTTGCCGACCGGCACTATCCCGGCCTGCGGCATGGCGTTGTCGTCCGTTCGCCCGTGCCGCGCGGCATTCTCAAGGCCGTCGTTCCCGATCCGGATTTCGACTGGACCGGCATCGTGTTGGCCACGGCCAAGGACATACCCGGCATCAACGTCGTCCACATGCACGACCGCACCATGCCCCTGCTGGCCGAAATCGGCGGCGAAATCCGCTATCGCGGCGAACCCGTCGGCGTCGTCGCCGCGAAGACGCCCGAACTGGCCGCCGCGGCCGCCGCCCGCGTCCGCGTCGAAGTCGACGAACTCCCGCCCCTGCTGACGCTCCAAGAAGCCGTAGCGACGTTCAAATCCGCGCCCGCCCGCTTCGATTCGATGAAAAACCAAGACATCGTCAAGGGCGACCTCGCCCACGGCTTCGCCGCCGCGGACGAAATCCTCGAAGCCGAATACTGGGCCGGCCACCAGGAACAGCTCTATTTGGAAAACCAAGGCCTCGTCGTCGTTCCGCAGAAGGACGGCTCGATTCTGGCGGAAGGCTCCATCCAGTGCCCGTATTTCCCCGTCCACGAGCTGAACGACCCGTTGAAGCTGCCTCCGGAAAAAATCCGCGTGCGCCAAACGCCCATCGGCGGCGCGTTCGGCGGCAAGGAAGAATATCCCACCATGCTGGTCGGTTACGCCGCGGTGGCCGCGCTCAAATCCGGCCGGCCGGTCAAGATCGCCTACGAACGCCACGAAGACATCCTCTTCACTCCGAAGCGCCATCCGGTCTGGTCGCGCTACAAGGTCGGGTTCAAGAAAGACGGCACGCTGACCGCCATCGAATGCGACTTCATCCTCGACGGCGGGGCCTATCTGACGATTTCCGACGTCGTGATGTTCCGCGGCATCCTGCATTGCGCCGTGGCCTACCGCTGCGACCACGTGACGATCCGCGGCAAGGTTGCGCGCACCCATTCCGTGCCCTGCGGCGCGTTCCGCGGCTTCGGCGCCCCCCAGGCCATCTGGGGCATCGAATCGCACGTCGACGCCATCGCCGCGCGCCTCGGCAAGACGCCCGACGCCTACCGGCTGCAAATCCACGCGCGCCCCGGCGATCGCACCCCCACCGGGCAAATTCTCTCGAAAGAAAACGGCGCCACGGATTGCCTGCGGCTCGCGCTCCGGCGCGCGGACTTCGCCCGGAAACTCAAGCAGTGCTCGCGCGGGCGCCTCCTCAAGGGCCAGAAAAAATACTACGGCGTCGGGCTTTCCTTCTTCGCCCACGGAGCGGCCTTCACCGGCGACGGCGAGGCCAAGTTCAAGGCCAAAGGCCGCGTCGAACTCGCCCTGCTCGACGACGGCCGGCCGGGCGTCGATATCCGCGTTTCGTCCACCGAAATGGGCCAAGGCGTCCATACCGTCTTCACCCAGATCGCCGCCGATGCGCTCGATCTCGATCCCGCGCGCATCCGCTTCCCCCTGGCCGATACCGCCCTTGTGCCGAATTCGGGCCCGACGGTCGCGTCGCGCACCACCATGGTCGTCGGCAACGTCGTCCACCGCGCGGCGCTGGATTTGAAGAGCCAGATCGAGGCGTTCGCCGCCCTGCGCCATTTTCGCGGCGCGGCGGCGCGGCTGCGCGGTTCGCGGCTCGTGGCCCAGGGCGGCAAATCCGTGCCCTTCGCCAAGGTTGCGCGGGAGATGCTTGCCGAACTCGGCGGGGCCAGCGGTTTCTTCCAGTTCGAATTGCCGGCGGACATCCGCTGGGACCAAACCACTTTCAAGGGCGATTCCTATCCCGGCTATTCGTGGTCGGCCAACGTGGCCGAAATCGAAATCGATCCGCTGACCTGCGAAATCGCGGTCAAGCGCGTGTGCGCGGTCCTGGACATCGGCCGCGTCGTCAATCCCGTGACGGCCGCCGGCCAGGTGGAGGGCGGCCTGACCCAGGCGCTGGGC
The DNA here is from genome assembly GCA_022709625.1 of Verrucomicrobiota bacterium. Taxonomy (GTDB): domain Bacteria; phylum Verrucomicrobiota; class Kiritimatiellia; order CAIQIC01; family Lenti-01; genus Lenti-01. The sequence goes on along the minus strand of JAKLIL010000049.1, from coordinate 4,099 downwards.
TATGCGCTCCTCGAAAAAATCGGCACGGGTCCGAACGGCCTCTACGATGCCGCCCGCCTCCAGACCTACATCATCCCCACCGCGCTCGACGTGCCCGAGTTCGACGTGAAGTTCGTCGAGTACCCCTACTCCTTCGCGCCGCCGGGCGCCAAGGGGCTCGGTGAACTGCCGATGGACGGGCTTGCGCCGGCCATCGCCAACGCGGTCGCAGCCGCCATCGGCGTGCGCTTGCGCCGGCTGCCCATCACGCCCGAGGCCATCCATGCGGCCTTGCATCCCGTCTCCGGAGGCGCCCCATGAGCATCGTCAAACGCACCTGGACCGTAAACGGAACATCCGTCGCGATCCGCGCCCCCGCGGGCCGCCGCCTGCTGGATCTCCTCCGCGAAGATCTCGGCCTCATCGGCTCCAAGGAAAGCTGCGGCGAAGGCGAATGCGGCGCCTGCACCGTGATCATCGACGACGAACCCGTCGTCTCGTGCCTCGTGCCCGTCGGCCAGTTGCCCGACGGCACCGATATCCTCACCATCGAGGGCATCGAGAAAAAGCGGGCCGGCCGCCTGCTCCGGCAGGCCTACGTCGAGTGCGGCGCCGTGCAGTGCGGCTTCTGCATCCCCGGCATGGTCGTCGGCAGCTACGCCCTGCTGCGCAAGAATCCCCGCCCCTCCGCGCAGGCCATCCGCGCCGGCCTGGCCGGCAACCTGTGCCGCTGCACCGGCTACGCCAAGATCATTGCCGCCGTGAAACTCGCCGCCGCCCGCCTCGCCGGCCGCCGGAAATGAACGGGGCGCCGCCATGAAGACCACCGAGCATATCGATATCCGCTGCCCCCGCACCCTCGCCGAGGCCCTGCGCCTCCAGGCGGACGAGCGTACCCGCGGCACCTTGCTCGCCGGCGGCACCGACCTCATGGTCCAGTGGGCGTCCGGCGTTCCGACGCCTGTCCGCGCCACTTCCGTCTGGAACCTCCCCGAAATCTCCGCCATCGAAGTGTGCGCCGATTGCCTGGAAATCGGCGCCGGCGTCACGCACGCCTTTCTGGTCGACTGCACGCAAGTCCACCGCCATCTCCCTGCGCTGGCCGCGGCCGCCGCCACCGTCGGCGCCGCGCAAATCCAGGCGCGCGGCACGCTCGGCGGCAACGCCGCCAACGCGTCCCCCGCCGGCGATACCGCCCCCGCCCTGCTTGTTACGGGGGGCTCCGTCGTGCTGGCTTCCGTGTCCGGCACGCGCGAAGTGCCGCTCGACCGTTTTTGGACCGCCTACCGCCGGATCGACGCGCGGCCCGACGAAATCATCGTCGCGTTCCGCCTGCCCAAGAAAGGCAAGGCCCAGGAACGGTTCCGCAAAATCGGCACCCGCCGCGCCCAGGCCATCAGCAAGGTCATGGCGGCTTCCCGCATCTTGGTCGAAAAAGGCCGGATTCAATCCGTCGCCATCGCCCTCGGGTCCATCGCCCCCACGCCGGTCCGGCTGTCCGAAGTTGAAGCCCTGCTGGCCGGCCAAAAACCGACTCCCGCGTTGATCGACGAAGCCGAAAAACTCGCCCAGGCCAGCGTGCGACCCATCGCCGACATCCGTTCGACCGCCGAATACCGCCGCTGGGCGTCCGGGCGCCTCGTCCGCGCTGCGCTTGAAAATCTATAGGCGTCTTCCCGGGCCATAAATCCATTGCCATGGCCAAGCCCAATCCGTTATCTTTCCCGCCGGTCGCAATCAGTAAGGAGACATGACATGTCGCGCTGGATAATTCCGTTGGTTTGCTCCCTCGCCCTCGCCCTTGGCGCTTCCGCCCAAGACGACGAACTCGACGCCCTGCTCGCCGGCCTCGGCGACGATGCGGCGACAGCCGCTCCCGCCGCCGAAGCGGCCGCCCCGGCCATCGCCCCCGAGGCGCCGGCGGCGCCAGCCGCCGGCGAAGATCCCTTCGCCGATTTGCTGCAAGAAGCAACGGCACCGGCGGCCGAAGCGGTTCCCGCGGAACCGGTCGCCGCCGCGGAAGAAATGCCCGCCGAAGTTTCCGAAGCGGTCCAAGCCGTCGCCGAAGAAGTCCCGGCCGCTGCCGCGGCGTCCGCCGTGGAAGAAGCCGTCCCCGCCGCCGAACCGGCCGATCCCTTCGCCGACCTGCTCGGCACCGAGTGGCCCGAAGAATCCGCCGCCGCGGAGCCGGTCGCGGAAGAAATGCCCGCCGAAGCGCCGGCCGTCGCGGAACCCGCCCCCGTCGCCGAGGAAGCCAGCGTGGAAGAAATACCCGCGGCCTTGCCCGAGGAAGTCTTGGCGCCGGTCGAAGAAGCCGCGGCCGAAACCATCGAAGCGACAACCGAAGAAATCCCGGCCGCCGTGGAAGAGGCCGCGGAAGCGCTGCCTTTCGAAATGCCGGAAGAACTGCCCGCCGAACTCGAAGCGATCCCCGCCGCCGAGGCTGCCGCCACGGAAGAAGCCGCGACGATAGAAGAAATCTTCGCCCCCGTCGAACCCGCCGAGGAAGAAGTCGCGGCTCCCGCCGAATCCGAGGTCGCGCCCCTGGAAGCGGAAGTCGAGGAAGCGGCCCCCATGGGCAAAGGCGCCGCCGCCGCCAGTCCCGCCGTGCAGGATTCCAACAAGGCGACCGCGAGGGAAAAGCCGGCCGCGAAAAAGGAAAAGGCCCTGAAAGATGCCGAAGAGGACAAACCGGCCGAAGCCAAGTCCAAGCTCAAGCCCAAGGTTGCGGACAAGGCTTCCGACTTGAACGAACCCGTGTATTGGTAGCCCTTCCACGGTACTGCGAACCGGCGGGTTTTCCCGCCGGTTTTTTTTGCGCCTGCGCCCAAGCCGCCGGCGTGTTGACGTTGCGCAAGATGGCCGGATCGTCCACCGCCAGCGTCCGGGCCAAGGGCTGCGCCCAGCGGTCCACGCGGGCGTTTGCCGGCAGGCGCAGGAGCGCCGGCCCCGCGGACTGCGGCACCCACAGCAAGTTGCCTTTCTCGCCGCGATGCACGGGCCGCCATGGTCGCCGCGGATCCTTTCGGGCGGCCGCCAGAATCGCCCGGATCGTCCGGGCTTTCACGCCCGCCGCATCCACCGGCAAGAACAACCACCCGTCCGCCTCGGGAAAAGCCCGGACACCCGCCTGCAGGGAAGTCGCGCGCCCCCGCGCCCAGCGCGGATTCGCCACCGTGGCCAGCCCCGGGGGCAATTCCCGCCGGATCGCGGCGCGTTGGGCCCCCACCACCACCGCCACGAACGCACAGCCGCCCCGGCGCAACGCGTGCGCTTGCCGCGCGGCCAACGGCACGCCGTCCGCGCCGCGCAGCAGCGCCTTGGGCCGCCCCATGCGCCGCGAGGCCCCCCCCGCCAGCACGATGCCGACCGTCCGCATGGCCGGGCTCACGCCCCGCGCTTGGCCATCGCGCGGCGGTAGACATCCACGTAGCGCCGCGCGGAGGTTTCCCAGTCGAACCGCAGTTGCATCGCCCGTTCGCGCATCAGCGTCACGTGGCTCGGCCGTTCGTACCAGGTCTCCACCGCCCAGCGGATTGCGTCGAGAAACGCCGGACCATCGGCGGAGTAGAACTTGAAACCCGTGCCGGTGCCTTCGCCTGCGTTGTACTGCTCGACGGTGTCTTCCAGCCCCCCCGTGGCGTGCACCACCGGCAGCGTGCCGTACCGCAGGGCGTAGAGCTGGCTCAGGCCGCACGGCTCGAACCGCGACGGCATCAGGAAGAAATCCGAACCGGCCTGGATCCGGTGCGCCAGTTCGTCCGAGTAGCCGATTTCCACGCCTACCCGGTCCGGATAGACCCCTTCCAGCCAGCGGAAGAAATTTTCGTCGTCCGGATCCCCGGCGCCCAGCACCGCCAGTTGCATCTTCGTTTCGGCCAGGGCCTGCGGCAGCGCCGCGCGCATCAGGTCCGTCCCCTTTTGCGCCGCCAGCCGGGCCACGATACCGAACAGCGGCGCGCCGGCGTCTTCCGCGATCCCAATCTGCTCCTGCAGTTCCGCCTTGCACAGGTTTTTGCCGATCAGCGATTCGGCGCGGTAGGTCGCCGGAATCCGCCGGTCGTTCTCCGGATTCCACACCTCGTAGTCGGCGCCGTTCAGCACGCCTTCGAAATCCCCG
>JAKLIL010000048.1 GCA_022709625.1 Verrucomicrobiota bacterium | reverse complement strand
TAGGCGGGCAGTTCGCCGCCCAAGTTGGCGATGCGGACCAGCAGGGCGTCGCCTTTGCGGAGAAAGGCCGGCGCGTTGGAATCGCCGTTTTCGGCGCCGGCGCGGAGGACCAGGGCCGCAAGGAGGCAGAGCAACCCGGCCAGCGCGGATTTCACGGCTGGAAGTCCTCCTTTTCGCCGAAGAGTCCGGCGACGAGGTTGTGCTCCATGGAATCGAGGTCGACGTGGTCCTGGGCCATGTGGAGCATGCTGCGCAGGTTGAGCATTTCCTCGGCGACCATGAGGCGGGCCAGGGTTTCGTATTGGGCGGCGGTGGAGAGTTGGATTTCGTGGCCATCGCATTCCAGAATGAAGAACATGTTCTCCTTGCGGATGTGATATGTCCAGGCGTCGGGGCTGAGGCGGTAGACGTAGAACTCCTCCTGGCGGAAGGAGCGGACGATGCGGGCGAGCACGAATTCGGCCATGTCGGCGGTGGCGAAATCCAGCCGGATGACCTTGCTCTGGGACTTGGCGACGTCTTCGGGATGGCGCAGGCCGGGGGCTGGATTCTCGAAACAGCCGGTCAGGAGCATCGGGCCAAGGAGGGTGGTGATCACCGTCATGAGAATGGCGATGCCGAAGACGTCCTGGCCGATGGCGCCGGAGGTCAGGCCGATGCCGGCGACGATGAGGGCGACTTCGCCGCGGGGCAGCATGCCGACGCCGATGCGGGCGGCGCCGTGGTGGTTGAAGCCGCAGAACAGGGCGGGCAACCCGCAACCGCCCACCTTGCTGACGATCGCGAAGAGGGAATAAACCAGGCCGACCTTGAACAGCGGCAGGACCTGATTGAAGTTCACCATCATGCCCATGGTGGCGAAGAAGACCGGGACCAGGACGTTGTGCAGGCCTTCGATCTCGCGCTGGACGACCTGGACGAGATCGGTGCGGGAGAGCGACAGGCCCATGATGTAGGCCCCGATGATCATGGCCAACCCGGCCATTTCGGAGAGGCCCGCCAGCAGGAGGCCGAACCCGAGCGCGAGCGCGGCGATGGCCGGAGCGCTCTTGAAGTGCTTGAGAAACCGGGAGAAACGGCGCGCGCACAGGAGGCCAAGCGCGGTGGCCCCGATCCAGAAGCCGAACGCCTTGGCGGCCACGTAGAGGACGTGCCGCCACGAGATGCCGGCGGATTCGGTGCGGACCATGCCGACGACGATGGCGAGGAGAATGATGCCCAGCACGTCGTCGAAGACCGCGGCGGCGAGGATCGTGACGCCTTCCGGCGAATCCATCTTGCGCCGCTCGCTCAGGATCCGGGCGGTGATGCCGACGGACGTGGCGGTGCCGATGGCGCCGAGAAACAGGGCGCGGGGATCCAGCCAGCCGGGGGCCAGCCCGAACCAGACGGCGCAGCCGGCGCCGAGGAAGAACGACAGCGCCACGCCGCTGACGCCGACGACCGTGCCGGCCACGGAATAGCGCAGGAACGTGGACAAATCGGTTTCCAGCCCGGACAGGAAGAGGAGGACGATGGAGGCGAAGGTGGAAAAGGCGTACAGTTCCGGCGAGACGGGCGAGCCCGTCGCCGACAGGGGGAACGGCGGCCCGATCAGCGGCCACGGCAAGCGGCCCAGCGCATAGGGGCCGATCAGCATGCCGACGACCAGTTCGCCAAGGACCCCGGGCAGGCGCAGCCACCGCCGGAGCCAATAGCCCCCCATGCGGGTGCAGACGATCAGGATCCCCAGTTGGAAAATGAACCGGATTTCCGAGGAGAACACGCGGGCACCCTCGGAGAGGTCAACCGAGCAGCAATTTCAGGACGTCTTCGCGGGTGGTGGCGGCGAGGAGCTTGGCGCGCACGGCGGCGTCGTTCAACGGACGGCTGATTTCGGCCAGGAACTGGATGTGCGGTCCGGTGCGGCTGTCGGGCGAGACCGTCATCACGAAAATGTTGGAGGGCTGGCCGTCGAGGGCTTCGAAATCGACGCCACCGCGCTTGATGCCCAGCGCCGCCACGAGGCAGTCCACGCTGTCGGTCTTGCCGTGCGGAATGGCGATGCCGTTCTGCATGCCGGTGCTCATGCGTTTTTCGCGGTCGACGATGGCCTTCAGGACGGCGTCGCGGTCCCGGATGTGGCCGGAGGCCACCAGCAAATCCACCATCTCGGCAAGAATGGCCTCCTTGGTGGCGCCTTGCAGGTCCAGGCTGATCGTTTCCACGGTCAACGGTTTTTTCGCGCTCATGCTCCGATGCTCCAACCCTCGCTCAATAAAACGCGCGCCATTCTCCCCCCTTTGCCGGGCATTTCAAGTCTAATTCCGTCGCCGCCGGCAAAAAGGCCGCGGCGGCGGGCGCCGCCGGTTTTCCGGGGCCTAGCGGGCGTGGATGGCGCCGCTTTCGCGCAGGCGCTGCAGGCGCAGCCGCACCAGCTCGGCCGTGGCGTTGACGATTTCGGATACGGGGAAGCTGGCCAGGTTCCAGACGAGGTCGAACTGGGTGGAATCGGCGAGATCGCAGCCGTGGTGGCGCTTGAGGAAGCCCGTGCGTTCGGCATCGATGGCCTTGATTTTCTTGACGGCCTCGTCCGCGGAGAGGCGGTCGTATTTCACCATGGCCTCGACGCGGTAATCCAGGGGCGCCACGAGGCGGACATGGACGGCGCCGGGCATCCGGCGGGCGAGGACGAACCCGCCGCGCCCGATGATGACGACCTTGCCCAGCCGGGCCAAGAGGCGGATGACCTCCTCGATGGCCTTCTGGATACGGTATTCCTGCGGCGTGCCGATCAGCATTTCGTAGACCAGGCGGTGGAGGCCGCCGCCGCGGTACTTGTCGGCCAGCAGGGCGTCGTAGTCCGCGTCGAAACTTTTGTTCTGGGCGATCAGCGCGCAGAGCTTCTGGTCGAAGAGGTCCCAGCCCGTGTTGAGATCGGGATCGGCGTATTCCGCCAGCCGCATGATGATGAAGCGGCCGATGCCGTGGGCGTTGGTGCCCGCCTCGCGGGAGATGGTGACGAAGGGGAAGCTGGTATCGCGGAAATCGACGTCGCGGGGCTCGTGGAGGTAGCGCCTGACCACTTCGGCCTGATTCATGCCGGCAAGCTACCAAAGGACGGTGCGTCCTCCAACACGAAAAGGCGGCGCCGCGCGGCCGCCGCCGGCCGGATTTGCCTTGATAACCAAGGAAGGGAGACCACAATACGCGGGAATTGTTGAGACGCCATGACGGATGCATCTCCATCGTCTTCGGACGGCCAGCGGGCGCTCGGCTTGGCTTGGACGATTCCCGTGCTGCTGGCGGTATACATCGGCCTGGGCTATTGGCTGGGGGGGCGGTTCGGCTTCCGGCTGGCCGGTGCGCTGGTCGGCTGGCTGCTGGGCATGGGGGCGGTCTTCTACGAAATCCGCAAGATGCTGCGGAACAAAGACGCCAAAGGAGACGCGCCCTAGCGCGCGCCGAACCATGGAACCCGTTGCCGTCACAAACGGTATGGTCGCCGCCGCGGAGGCCGTCGATCGCAACGCTTTGGTGCAGGATTACATTCGGCACCATGTGCTCTATCACGTGGCGGATGGCAACCCCAGCGTATGGAATCTGCCGTTCATCCGCGTGCCCGCGTTGGACGTGTTCCGCTACGACGGGGTCATGCTGGCTACGGGCCTGATGCTCCTCGTGGCGCTGTTCGCCTTTCTCTACCGCCGGGACCGGGAGGTGCCCCACGGTTGGAGCAACCTGCTGGAGCTGTTCGTGCTGTTCGTCCGCGACCAGATTGTCCGTCCGTATTTTCCCGGGGACGACGCCCGCCGCGTCGCCCCGGTGTTCTGCGCCTTCTTCTTCCTGATCCTGACGCTGAATCTGCTGGGGTTGTGCCCGCTTTTTAGCGCCGCGACGAGCAACGTCAGCGTGACGAGCGGGCTGGCGCTGGCGACGGGGACCTTCATGATTGTTGGCGCCCTCTGGAAAAAGGGGCCGGTCGGATTGTTGAAATGTTTTGTGCCCTCCGGGGCGCCTTGGCCGTTGTTGATCATCCTGACGCCCGTGGAGATCATCAGTTTCTGCTCGCGGGTATTCGCGCTGGCCATCCGGTTGTTCGCGAACGTGCTGGCGGGGCACATCTTGATCTTCGCCTTGCTGAGCATGGTGGTTCTGTTCGGCTGGGTCGCGTTTCCGGTCGTGTTCCTGGCCGTGGGCATCTATTTCTTCGAGATTTTCATGTCCCTGCTGCAGGCCTATATCTTTTCGTTGCTGTCGGCCATCTTCATCAGCCAGATGGCCTACGAAGGGCATTGAGGCCGGAACACCGATGTAAAACGAACGAACAAAAGACGAGGAGGCACATATGACAAGTTTAGCGATCGCCAGCATGGGCGCGGGATTGGTGGCCATCGGGGCCGGAGTGGGCATTGGGCAGGTCTGGTCGTCCGGGCTCCAGGGCATGTCCCGGCAGCCGGAAATGGCGGCCAAAATCCAGACCTCCATGTTCATCGGCGCCGCGCTGGTCGAAGGCATCGCGCTGTTTGCCCTGGTGATCTGCTTCCTGCAGATGTAGGCCCGGCCCGGAGGGGCTTTCCCCATGAACGAAACGGAAGCGATGCCCATGGGCCCGGCGACTACGACGGAGATGCACCCGCCGGCCGGCGCCGACATGGGCAACGTAATGAAGGTGTCCGACGCCATGGTGGGGCTGACATGGCTGGCGTTTCTCATCGCCTGCTTCGCGCTCTACAAGCTGGCGTGGAAACCGATCTGCCAGGCGCTCGACCGGCGGGAGGACAAGATCCGCCAGAGCCTGAAGGAGGCGGCGGATGTCCAGGCGCGCGCCGCCATGGACCGGGAGGCGCAGAATATCATGCTGGCGGAGGCCAAGAACGACGCGGCGGCCATCGTTGAGCGCGCCCGCACCGCGGCGGAAGCGACCGCCCGCGAACTCGAAGCCAAGTCGCGCGCGGAAACCGAGGCCCGGGTCCGCGAGGCGCAGGCGGAAATCGCCCGCGCCCGGGAGCAGGCGCTGGGGCAGCTCCGCCGGGAAGCCGGCGAGTTGGCGCTGCAGGTGGCCGGCCGAATCCTGGAACGGAAGCTGGATGCGGACGCGGACCGCGCGCTGGCGGACCGCCTGATCCGGGACCTGGAATGACGCGGACCCTCCAGCGGATCCGCCGCGGCGCAAAGGCCCTCCTCGACGTGGCCGCCGGGGCCGGCCGCCTCGATGCGGTTTGCGCCGATCTCGCGGAAGTGCGGCGTTGGCTCGCGGCGCCGGCGTTCCGGACCTTCGCGGCCTGCGAGCGGTTGGGCGGAAAAGAAGCGCGCGAACAGGCGGTACGGGAATTGGCGCGCGCGGCGAGACTGGGGCCGGTCGTCGCCGAATTCCTCGTCCAGATCGAAGCGGCGGGCGATCTCGCCCGTTTGGCCGCCGTGCTGGACGAATTCGAACGGCTGCGGCGCGAGCGGGAGGGCTTCGTGCGCGCGGAAATCACGTCGGCCCGGCCTCTGGCCGACGCGCAGAAGGCCGCCTTGGCGCGGCGCTTCGGGGCCCGGGCGGAAATCGCCTACCGGGAAGATCCCGGTCTGCTGGGGGGCTTCGTGGCCCGGATCGGCGAACGCATCTACGATGGCAGCGTTTCCGGCCGGCTGGCGCGCCTGCGCCGCCGGCTGGCGAACGCCGGAAGGAGCGAATCGGCATGACGGTGGAACTCAAGCCCGAAGAAATTTCCGCGATCCTCAAGCGGCAGATCGCCGACTTCGACGTCGCCGCCGAAACCTTCGAGAGCGGGACGGTGTTGAGCGTCGGCGACGGCATCGCGCGCCTCTACGGGCTGCAGAACGCAATGGCGGGCGAGCTGGTCGAATTCGCGGACGGCATCCGCGGCGTCGTGCTCAACCTCGAGGAGCAGAGCGTAGGCGTGGCCGTGATGGGCGACTGCGCTGGCATTCGGGAAGGCGACGCGGTGCGGCGCACCGGGCGCATCGCGTCGGTGCCCGTCGGGCCCGCGCTGGCGGGGCGCATCGTGGACGCGCTGGGCGCGCCCATCGACGGCGGGCCGCCGCTGGCCGGGACGGAACTGCGCCCCGTCGAGACGCCGGCGCCCGGCATCGTCGAACGCCAGAAGGTGCGCGAGCCCCTGCAGACGGGCGTCAAGGTCATCGACGCCCTGACGCCGATCGGCCGCGGCCAGCGCGAACTGATCATCGGCGACCGCAAGACCGGCAAGACCACGCTCGGCATCGACGCGATCATCAACCAGGCCGGGCAGGACGTCGCCTGCTTCTACGTCGCCATCGGCCAGAAGCGATCGACGGTGACGCAGGTCTACGAGCGGCTCCGCAAGCATGGCGCGATGGCCTACACGACCATCGTGGCCGCCACGGCGTCCGATCCGGCCCCGCTGCAGTATCTCGCCCCCTTCGCCGGCTGCGCGATGGCCGAATACTGGCGCGACCGGGGCGGCCACGCCTTGATCGTCTACGACGATCTCACCAAGCAGGCGCAGGCCTACCGCCAGCTCTCCCTGCTGCTGCGGCGGCCGCCGGGGCGCGAGGCGTTCCCGGGCGACATCTTCTACCTGCACAGCCGCCTGCTGGAACGCGCGGCCAAGCTGGGCCCCGCGCGCGGCGGCGGCAGCCTCACCGCGCTGCCCATCGTGGAAACGCAGGCCAACGACGTCTCGGCCTACATTCCCACCAATGTGATCTCGATCACCGACGGCCAGATCTTCCTCGAGGCCGCCGCGTTCAACGCGGGCCAGCGCCCGGCGATCAATCCCGGCATCTCCGTGTCCCGCGTGGGCGGCGACGCCCAGGTCAAGGCCATGAAAAAGGTCGCCGGCACGCTGCGGCTGACCCTGGCGCAGTACCGCGAAATGGCGGCTTTCTCGCAGTTCGCGGGCGACCTCGACCGCGCGACGCTGGCGCAATTGGAGCGCGGCAAGCGCCTCATGGAAGCCTTCAAGCAGGGGCCACAGCGGCCGGTACCCGTCGCCAAGCAGATCGTCTTCCTCTACGCCTGCAACGCCGGGCTGTGCGACGACGTGCCGGTGAAGCGGATCGGCGAATTCGAGCGGCAGCTCTATCTCGCCCTCGACGGGCCGTACGCCGGATTCCGGGCGAAGCTGGAGAAGAGCGGCGACCTCGACGCCGGCCTGAAAGCGGAGCTCGACGCCCTGCTGCCCAAGTTCAAGGAAACGTTCAAGGCGTCCTGACGCGGACGGACCCGCCGGCCATGCCCAATTTCCGGGAATACACCGCGAAGATCCGGCAGCTGCAGAACATGCGCCGGGTCACGCTGGCCATGAAGATGCTCTCCACCACCAAGCTGGCCCGCGTGCAGGAGGCCATGGCGCGGGCGCAGGCGTTCGACCGCGAATGGAGCGGCCTGGTCCGGCAGGTGGCCGGCGTCGGCAGCGGCGGGCGCAATCCGCTGATGAAGCCCCGCGAACGCCCCGAATCGGCCTTCGTGCTGATGGTCACGTCCGACATGGGCCTCTGCGGCGGCTTCAACAACAACCTGATCCGGCTGGTGGCCGCCTGGCTCGCGGACAACCGGGAGAAGTACCGCATCCTGCGCTTCGCCTTCTGCGGCCGGAAGGGCTACCAGTACGGCAGCGACCGGGTCGAGGTGCGCAGCTTCTACGAGGACGCGGTGCGCCGGCCGAACCTGCGCCAGGCCATGCGCATCGGCAAGGAAGTCTTCGGCACCTACGCGGAAGGCAAGTACGACGAGGTCTTTCTGGCCCGCAACCGCTATTTCGGCCCGACATGGCAGGAGCCGGTCGTCGAGCGCCTCCTGCCGGTGGACCTGGAGGCCGTGCCGCCGCCGGAGAAAGGCGCGCCCGCGTTCGTGCTGATGGAACCCGCGCCGAACCGGTTGCTGCCCGAACTCCTGGCCCGGCACGTCGGCCACCGCCTCTTCGCCGCGCTGCTGGAAAACGCCGCCGGCGAACACGCCGCCCGCCTCGCCGCGATGGACAACGCCTCCAAGAACATCGACGCGCTGTGCGACGACTACGTCCTTTTGAGAAACCGGGCCCGCCAGTCCGCCATCACCACCGAACTGATCGAAGTGGTCTCCGGCGCGGAGGCGCTGCGCTGACGGCCCCCCAGGAAAGCGACCAATGAATCCGAATCCCTCCCATCCTCAACCGCGCCGCGGGGGCCGCATTACGCAGGTGACCGGCGCCGTCGTGGACGTCGAGTTCGCCCCCGGCGAGCTGCCGCCCATCCACACCGCGCTGACCGTCGGCAATCCGTCGATCGACGCCCGGCCGGACAACCTCGTGCTCGAAGTGGCGCAGCACCTGGGCGACAGCACGGTGCGCGCCATCGCCATGAGCCAGACCGACGGCCTCGTCCGCGGCATGGCCGTGCGCGATACCGGCCGCGGCATCGAGGTGCCCGTCGGCCCCGAAACCCTCTCGCGCGTGATGAACCTGCTCGGCGAGCCGGTGGACGGCGGCGGGCCGATCGCGGCCGCCAAGCGCATGCCCATCCACCGCGACACGCCGTCCTTCGCGGAGCAGAGCACGCAGGAGAAAATCCTCGTGACCGGCATCAAGGTGGTGGACCTGCTGACGCCGTACCGCCTGGGCGGCAAGATCGGCCTCTTCGGCGGCGCGGGCGTGGGCAAGACGGTGCTGATCCAGGAACTGATCCACAACGTCGCCAAGAGCTACGGCGGCTATTCCGTCTTCGCCGGCGTGGGCGAGCGCACGCGCGAAGGCACGGACCTCTACCAGGAAATGAAGGAATCCGGCGTCATCGGCAAGGCCGCGCTGGTCTACGGCCAGATGAACGAGCCGCCCGGCGCCCGCGCGCGCGTCGCGCTAACCGCGCTGACCGTGGCCGAGCACTTCCGCGACGAAATGCGCCAGGACGTGCTGCTGTTCATCGACAACGTCTACCGCTTCACGCAGGCGGGTTCGGAGGTCTCCGCCCTGCTGGGCCGCATTCCCTCCGCCGTCGGCTACCAGCCCACGCTCGGCACCGACATGGGCGAACTGCAGGAGCGCATCACCTCGACCAAGAACGGCTCGATCACCTCGATCCAGGCCGTCTACGTGCCCGCCGACGACTACACCGACCCCGCCCCCGCCACCACCTTCGTCCACCTCGACGCCACGACGGAACTTTCCCGCGCGATCGTCGAGCTGGGCATCTATCCGGCCGTGGACCCGCTGACGTCGTCGTCGAGCCTGCTCAATCCCTACGTCGTCGGCGAGGAGCACTACCGCGTCGCCCAGGGCGTGAAGGAAATCCTCCAGCGCTACAAGGACCTGCAGGACATCATCGCGATCCTCGGGATGGACGAGCTCTCGGACGAGGACAAGCTCACCGTCGCCAGGGCTCGCAAGATCCAGCGCTTCCTCTCTCAGCCCTTCAACGTCACTGTGCAGTTCACCGGGGTCGAGGGCAGGTACGTCAAGCTAGCCGATACGATAAGGGGTTTTAGCGAGCTCGTGGAAGGCAAGCACGACGACATCCCCGAGCAGGCCTTCTTCAACGTGGGGACGATCGAGGAGGCGCGGGCCAAGGCCGAGAAGATCGCGAGCGCATGATGGGACTCTTATGAAACTGAAAATTCTGACGCCGGAAAAGATGGTGCTCGAGAAGGACGTGGACTCGGTTACGCTGCCGGGCAAGGCGGGGCAGTTCACGGTCCTTGCCGGCCACGACCTCATGGCCGCCGAGCTCAAGGCGGGGAAGCTCTTCTTCAGGTGGACGGATGGTGAGCGAAAGCCGATGAGGGGAGATTACGATGTAAGCGAGGGCTTCGCTGAGATAAACTCCTCGGCTGCCACGGTCTTCGTTTCATCTGCAAGG
>JAKLIL010000047.1 GCA_022709625.1 Verrucomicrobiota bacterium | reverse complement strand
ACCTCGCCCAGGATCAGGACGAGCATCGAGCCCAGCAGCAGCCCGGGCAGGAGAAAGCCACGCACGAAACCGCGGCGCTCGCGGCGCTTCGTGCCGTACCATGCGGCCAGAACGGTTATCGCGGCGAACTTGGCCAGTTCCGAAGGTTGGAAGGTCAGGCCGCCCGGCAGCTGGATCCACCGGCGGCTGCCGTTGATGTCCAGCCCCACGCGGGGGACGTAGACCAGCGCCAGCAGGACGAGAATGCCGCCCAGCAGCCACCAGGACGCCTTCATCCAGAAGCGGTAGTCCACCTTGGCCGCGCCGAAGGCCGCCACGAGACCCAGCGCGAGCCAGGCCATCTGGCGCTGGGTGAAGTGGTTGGGATTCCCGAACAGTTTTTCGCCCTGCGGACCGCTGGTGCTTTCGAGCATGACGAGCCCGAACAGGACCAGAATGCCGACGACCAATATGAGGATCGCGCTTGCCCGCATTGTTCGAATCTCCGGGTAACAAAACGCCCGGTCCTGGCGGACCGGGCGCGTCGCCTGGGGCCCCGCGGGACCCGGGACGTTACAGGCTGGAAGGAGGAATCTTGATCTTCTGGCCGGCTTGGACTTCCGCACCGGCGGGAATGTTGTTGATGCGCAGGATCTCGTCCTTGCTCACCACGAAAAGGCGGGCGATGCTCTCGGCCGTGTCGCCGGCTTGCACGGTATAGTCCAGGAGGCCTTCCTGGCCGGCGGCCGGAGCGGCCGGAGCGGCCGGAGCAGGCGCGACGGCCGCGGCGGGTTCCGGCACGGGCGGCGGCACCGGGGCCACCGCGGGTTCGACCGGCTTGTCGGCGGGCGCGGGGGCCGGGGCGGCCGCAGCCGCTTCCTCGGCCTTCGGCGCGGCGTCCTTCTTTTCCGCCGCCTGGGCGCCGGGAATGACCAGTTTCTGGCCGGCGCGGATCTTGTTGGCGTCCGAAATCTTGTTGGCGGCCATCAGGTCCTTGGTCTTGACGCCGTGGGCGGCCGCGATCTTCGAGAGCGCGTCGCCGGACTTCACCACGTACTCGCCGGCACCGGCGGTCGCCGCGGCCTTGGGCGCCGCGGGGGACTTGGCGACGGGCTGCGACTGGGAGGGCTTGGCGTGGTCGGGCAGGATGATTTTCTGGCCGGCGCGGATCTTGTTGGCGTTTGCGATCTGGTTCAGTTCGGCCAATTCGCGCGCGTTGACGCCGTGGGCGACGGCGATCTTCGAGAGGGAATCGCCGGACTTGACCACGTAGACGTTCTCGGCGGCCACGGACGTCGGCAGGGGCGCCGGCTCGGTCGGGGGCTGGAGTTGCGGAAACGCCACGGGCGGCATGGACGGCAGCGTCGTCGCGGCGGCGGACGGCGGCAGAATCGGCACCGGGGCGGGTTCCACCGCCGCGGGCACGGTCGAAGCCGCTCCGCGCTGGGTGCTGGCGCAACCCTGCGTCATCACCACCGAACCAATCACTGCCACGTGAACGCCGACAATCAAAGCGGCTACAACCGATACCCTCATGTTCAGACTCCTTGCTTCTGGCTAAACGTCCATTTGAACGATGCGGCGCGGATTATGCGCCACGGCGCCGACGGATTTCAATCCTTTTCCGCAACCAATTTCCGAAAGGCGTCGCCGCGCTCGCCGTAGGAACGGAACTGGTCGTAGCTGGTGCAGGCCGGCGCCAGCAGGACGACCTCTCCCGCCCGGGCCGCGCGCCGGGCGGCCGCGACGGCGCGCGCCAGCGTGCCGCATTCCGTGCAGGGCACCGCGCCGCGCCACGCGGCGGCCATCGCCGGCGCGGCTTCGCCGATCAGCAGGACGCCGCGCACCCGGTCCCGCAGGACCGGCCGCGCCGCCGCAAATTCCGTTTCCTTGGGCCGCCCGCCCGCAATGAGCCAGACGGGCCGCGCCTGCATGCGGACGGACGCCACCAGAGCCGCCAGATTGGTCGCCTTGGAATCGTCCACGTAGAGGACGCCGCGGCATTCGCCAACGGATTCCGCGCGGTGCGGCAGCGGCGCGAAACGCCGCAGCACCGCGGCGACCGTAGCCGGCGGCACGCCCGCCGCGAGGGCCGCCCCGAACAACGCGGCGGCGTTGGGCCCCAGCACGTCGTTGTCGAAGTAAGAGCCCGCCAGATCGATCGCGCCGCCGTCCGGCGCCGCGAGGCGGCCCGGCGCGTAGCCGTAGTCCGCGGCGCCGGCCGCGCCGAAGGTGGCCCACTGCCCCGCGCCGCCCGACCAGGCCTGGAACAGGGCGCGCCATTCCGGCGGCGCCAGCGCGAAATCGTCCGCGCGCTGGCCCGCGAACAGCCGCGCCTTCAGGCGCGCGTAGGCGTCGAAAGTGCCATGTCGATCCAGGTGGTTCGGCAAAACGTTCAGCAGCACGCCGATGTCCGTACGGAATTCCGCGCAGGTCTCGAGCTGGAAGGAACTCGCCTCGATGACCAGCCAATCGGCGGCGGACGGGTCCAGCGCCGCCTGGCACGCCGGCGGACCGTAGTTGCCGCAGGGAACCGCGCGCTGTCCCGCCGCCGCAAGGCATTCGGCCAACGCCTTGACGACGCAGCTTTTCCCGTTGCTGCCGGTCACGGCGAGCGTGCGCCCCCGGAACCGGCTCCACCCCAGTTCCAGTTCCGCGACCACGGGGATGCCGCGCTGGCGCACGGCGGCCAGAAAGGGGCCGTCGCCGGGCAGGCCCGGGCTGGCGATGGCCACGTCGAACTCGCCCGCCGGCGGTTGCCGCGCGCCCAGGACCGCCGCGGCGCCCGCGGCGCACACCGCCGCCGCCGCCGCCTGCGTCTCGGGCGTGTCGCGTTCGTCGACGGCCAGGACATGGGCGCCCTCCGCGCGCAACAGGCGCGCGGCGGCGAGGCCGCTGGCCCCCAGCCCGCACACCATCGCGTGGGAATAGCGCCGCACCGCCGCCTCAGCGCAGTTTCAGCGTCGCCAGCCCCAGCAGGGCGCAGACGATCGAGACGATCCAGAAGCGGATGGTCACGGAATTCTCCGCCGACGCTTCCGGCCGGCCTTCCGCCTTCGCGCGCTCCTTGGAGATGGCCTCGAAATGGTGGTGGATGGGCGTCATGCGGAACGGCCGGCGTTCCGGCGGCAAGCCTGCGCCGGTCCGCCGGCGGTAGG
Source organism: Verrucomicrobiota bacterium (assembly GCA_022709625.1). Classification (GTDB taxonomy): domain Bacteria; phylum Verrucomicrobiota; class Kiritimatiellia; order CAIQIC01; family Lenti-01; genus Lenti-01. The sequence goes on along the minus strand of JAKLIL010000047.1, from coordinate 6,710 downwards.
CCTTGCATGCCGCGCGCTGGATCAGCACGCTGGCGGCTTCGACGACGAACACGAATCCGACGATCAGCAGCGTCAATTCCTGCTTGATGAGGATGGCGATCATGGCGATGGTGCCGCCGAGCGCCAGGCTGCCCGTGTCGCCCATGAACACCTTGGCCGGATAGGCGTTCCACCACAGGAACCCGAGCCCCGCGCCCAGCAGGCAGCCGCAAAACACCGCCAATTCGTGGGCGCCCGCGATGGCGGGCACTTGCAGGTAGGTGGCGAAGACCACGTTGCCGGCCACGTAGGCCAGCGCCAGATAGGCCGCGGCGACCGAACTCGCGCACCCGATGGCCAGGCCGTCGAGGCCGTCCGTCAAATTGACGGCATTGGTCGTACCCACCAGCACCAGGAACATGAAGACCAAAGCCCCCGGCACGGTCAGATCGGCGACCACCGGCGCCTTGCAGAACGGCACCATCAGCTCCCGGGCATGGGGGTGCGTGCCGGGCACTGCCTCGATCGCCACGAAGGCCACGACGACCCACAGGCCCTGCAAGGCCAGTTTCTGCCATTCGGCCAGCCCGCCGGAATGTTTCTTCCGCAGCTTCAGCCAGTCGTCCAGAAAGCCCACCGCGCCCATGAACAGCATGGTGGCGACTACGATCCAGACTTGCGGATTCGTGGTTTGGCACCAGAGCAGCGTGGAGAACAGCGTGGTGAAAATGACCAGCAGCCCGCCCATCGTCGGCGTACCCCGCTTGCCGAGATGGTTGATGGCAGCCAGTTCGGGATCCAGACGCACGATTTGGCCGATCCGGTAGGCGCGCAGGCGGCCGATCAGCCAGCGGCCGAGCAGCAGCGACAGGAAAAAAGCCGTGCCTGCGCCCAGGAACGCGCGGAACGTGACGTAGCGGAAGACGTTGAGCGGCGTAAACAGGTTCGACCACTCCGACAAGAAGTACAACATGGTTCAACCGTCCTTTTGCATAACTTCCAAGACGCGTTCGAGGCGGACGCCGCGCGACGCTTTCAGCAACAGCGCGTCGCCCGGCCGCAGGCGGGCGCGCAGCCAGTCCGCCGCCTCCGCGGGCCCGGGCACCGCCCCGATTTTTTCCGCCGGCCAACCGGCCTGCCGCAAGCCGTCCGCCAGCGCGGCCGCGGCGGCATCCGCAGGCGCTTTCGCCACCACGGCCACGCCGGCCCAAGGGCCGCCGGCGACGTAGCGCCCCAGCGCCTCGTGCGCGGATCGTTCCAGCCGGCCCAGTTCCAGCATGGGTCCCAAGGCCAGAAAGCGCCGGCCGGAAACCGGCCAGGCGGCAAACGCGTCCAGAGCCGCGCGCATGCTGAGGGGATTGGCGTTGTAGGCGTCGTTGATGGCCGTCCACGCGCCGACCGGCGCCACGGCCCAGCGCATGCCCACGGGCCGCGCGCGGGCCAAGGCCGCGGCCAGCGCCGGCCACGCCGCGCCGAATTTCCGCGCCACGGCCACGGCTTTCAACGCGTTGGCGGCCATGTATCCGCCCGGCGGCGGCAGCGGCAGTGCGCCGCGTTCGCCGCTGGCCCGCTCGTGGACCTCCAGCCGGCCATCGTTCCGGACGGCCCCGAAATAATCCGCCGTCCGGTCCTGCAGCGAACAGGTCGCCACGGGCGCGGCGGCATGCGCGCGCAGCACGTCGTAGAACGGATCGTCGCGGTCCAGCAAGGCGAAGCCGTCCGCGGGCAACTTGTCCAGCAAGGCGGCTTTCTCCTCGGCGATGGCCCGCTCCGAGGCGAAGAACTCCGCGTGCACGGGGCCGATCCGCGTCGCCACCGCGACGTCGGGCAGCAGGATGTCGCGCAGCAGCGCCATCTCGCCCGGATGGCTGATGCCCGTCTCGAAGACGCCGAAGACGCAGTCGCGCGTGAGCTCCGCCACGCTCAGCGGCAGGCCGATTTCGTTGTTGAAGTTGCCGGCGGTGCGGACGGTCTTGCCCACGGTGGCCAGCAAATCCGCGATCAGTTCCTTGGTGGTGGTCTTGCCCACGCTGCCGGTGACGCCCACGATGCGCGCGGGCATGGCCGCGCGATAGCCCGCCGCGAACCGGCCGAGCGCCGCCGCCACGTCGTCCACGCGCAGGAAACAGCCGGCCGCGGGGAGCCGCTCCGGCGGATAGTCGGCGCGGACGACCGCGGCGGCGCCGGCGGCGGCCACCGCGCCGAGGTAATCGTGCCCGTCGGCCCGGGCTCCTTTCAGGGCGAAAAACAACTGGCCCGGGCGGACTTGGCGGCTGTCCACGGCCACGGCGCATGGCGCGGCGGCGGGCAGGCGCGGATGCCATTGCCCTTGGCACCATGCGGCGATTCGGCTGGGAGAAACCGCGTCCATTGACGGAGGCGTTTGTAGGAGGTTTGCACCCAGGGCGCAATCCATTTCCGGACCGGGGCGGGGCCGGGACGGACTACAGCAGCGGAGCCAGCAGGCCGCAGGTGTTTTCGAGGTAGCGCTCGCGGACGGGACGGTGCTTGAAGACGGCCAAATCCACCTCGCGGCTGGTTTGCAGGTCTTCGATCATCAGCAGCTTGAGGTGCATGACGAACCGCGCGTCGTAGACCGCCAGGCTGGTTTCGTAGTTCGAGTAGAGGCTGCGGTAGTCCCAGTTCGCCGAACCCACGACGCCCATGCGGTCGTCGACGGTCATCGCCTTGGCGTGGATGAAGGGCGGCGGACGCTCGAACACCCGCACGCCGGACTCCAGCAAGTCCTCGTACACCGCCCGGCCGGCCCAGGTCGTGTACCAGTGGTTGCTCCGCTCCGGCACGACCAGGTAGACCCGCACGCCGCGCAGGGCCGCCAGCCGCAGGGCCCGCAGCAGATCCTCCGACGGCAGGAAGTAGGGCGTGACGATGAAGACCTGCTTGCGGGCCGCGGTGACGGCGTTGAAGAAGAGGTCCACGGCCACCCGCAGGTCCGACGACGGGCCGCTGTTCACCACCCGCGCCAAGGCCGCGCCTTCCGGCGGCAGCTTGCGGAAGTGGTCCGCGCTCAGCAGCCGTTCCGGATCCTCCGCGGTCATCACGTGCCAATCGCGCAGGAACGAATACTGCAGTTCCTGCACGATCGGACCCAGCAGGCGGAAATGGTAGTCCTGGATGGCCGGCTGGTCCGGCCAACTGCGCGAGTACGCGTTGAGGTTCACGCCGCCCATGAAACCGATCCGGCCGTCCACCACCAGCGCCTTGCGGTGGTTGCGCAGGTTGAAATGGAGCTGCCGGCGGAACAGGTTCGACTGGGTCCAGCCCGCGACCGTCAGGTTGGGCGTCCGGCGGTACTTCCGGAACAGCCCGCCCCAGAGCGCGTGCGACGAACCGAAGCGGTCGTAGAGCACGCGGACGCGCACGCCGGCGCGCGCCCGCTCGGCCACCGCCTCCATGAATTCCCGCCCGGTCTCGTCGTTGCCGATGATGAACGACTGCAGGTGGACATGGTGCCGCGCCGCGCGGATCGCCGCAAGCATCTCCGGGAACGCTTCGTCGCCCGTCAGCAGCGGCGTGACCAGGTTGCCGCCCAGCAGCGGATAGTTGTCCAGCATCGCGGCGAGCGGGCGATCCAGTTCGCGCGTCCACTCGTCGGCCGGCATCGCCGGCGCGCCGCCCATGGAGCGCCAGTAGGCTTCCGGCAGGACTTCTTCGGTGGCGGCGTCCCGCGCGCCGTCGAGGCGGATCCGGCGCTGGACGGCGCGGGTCCAGCGCGTCCGGGGCACGCGGTCCACCCCGAACATCGCGTAGAGCAACGCGCCGGCCACCGGCAGCGACCAGGTGGCGAAGAGCCACAGCAAGGTGGAGTCGGCGCGCCGGCGGTGGCGCAGCGCGTGGAGCGCCACCGCGAGGAACAGCGCCACGTGGACCGCCGCGCCGGCCGACAGCCACGGCGCGCCGCGGAAATACTCCGGCCAGGCGGACACGTTCATCGACCGGCATTGTGGGCTTTCGCCCCGGGCAGGTCAAGGCCCGGCGGCAGCCGGGCGGCCGGCGGACGCCCAGGGCCGGCGCTACGGCAGCATGCGCCGGAAGGCCGCGGCCCGCGCTTCCAGTTCCTGGCGCGTGAGGTGCCGCAGGCGGTCGACGCTGAACGCCTCGCAGGTGTAGGCCGCCGTCACCGTCGCGTTCACCAGCGCCCGGTGCAGGTTCTCCCGGGTCACTTCGCCCAGCGCCGCGAGCGTGCCCAGCAGCCCGCCCGCGAAGGTGTCCCCGGCCCCCGTCGGATCCACCACCTCCACCAGCGGCCAGGCCGGCACGATCAGGATGTCGTCCTTGGACATCAGGAACGCGCCGTGCTCGCCCTTCTTGATCAGCGCGTAGCGCGGGCCCATGTCGAGGATCTTCCGCGCGGCCTTCAGCAGCGACCCCTTCCCAGTCAGGTGCCGGGCCTCGTGCTCGTTGACGGTGAGCAGGTCCACGCGCGCGATCACCTTCATCAGGTCTTCGCGGGTGGTGTTGATCCAGAGGTCCATCGTGTCGAGGACGGTGAACCGCGGCGGCGCCATCTGGTCCAGCACGTGGGCCTGCAGCGCCGGCGCGATATTTTCGAGGCACAGGAACGGACTGGCGCGGTAGGCTTCCGGAATCATGGGATTGAAATCCGCGAACACGTTCAGGTCGGTGCAATTCGTGCGCCGGTTGTTCATGTTGTCTTCGTAGACGCCGCTCCAGTGGAAGGTCTTGCCCGGCTGGCGCTGCAGCCCCTGCGTATCGATGCCGGCCCGCTCGAAAATTTCGAAGTACTCCGCGGGAAAATCCGCGCCCACGACGCCCACGATGCCGGTCTTGGCGAAAAGGGCCGCGGCCATGCTGGTGTAGCTCGCCGAGCCGCCCAGCAGTTTTTCGTGCCGGGCCTTCGGGGTTTCGACGCTGTCGAAAGCCACCGATCCGACCACCACCACGTCCGGAGTTGTGCGTTTGCTCATGGTTCTCCTTGGATCCGCCGGCCCCCGCCGCCGTCCGTCCGCCGGCCTAGTCCGCCATCGTTTCTTCGATCAACTGGCACAAGGCGTGGATGATCATCGCGTGGCCCTCCTGGATCCGGGCCGTCACGGCGGTACTGGCCACGCCCAGCGTCTTGTCCGCCCGGCCGGCCAACTTGCCGCCCGTGCCGCCGCACAGCGCGACCGTCCACAAGCCCGCCCGTTGCGCGGCTTCCACCGCGCGCAGCACGTTCGGGGCGTTGCCGCTCGTCGAGATGGCCAGCAACACGTCGCCCGGGCGGCCGAGAGCCTCCACCTGCTTGGAAAACACCTGCGCGAACTCGCTGTCGTTGGCGATCGACGTCAGGACCGAGGTGTCCGTCGTAAGCGCGACGGCGGCGTAGGGCCGCCGCTCGCGCTGGAAGCGGTTGACCAGTTCCGCGGCGAAATGCTGGGCGTCGGCCGCGCTGCCGCCGTTCCCGCATGCCAGGATCTTGCCCCCCTGGCGGAGACGTTCGGCCATGCCCGCCGCCACCGCTTCGATGGCGGGCCGCAACACGGTCAATACTTCCTGCACCGTTTCCAGATGCCCTTCGGCAAACGCGTCCCAGTCCATGGCGCCTCCGCGATCAGGCCGATTTCTCGGCCGGCGGGTTCCGGCGCGAGCGGATTTCGTTGACTTCCACCGCGACGCCAGCGAGGTCGCAGGCGCCCAGATGCTCTTCGAGGATTTCCCGCACGCGCGTCTGCAGCATTTTGCACAGTTCCGGGATCCGGGTGCCGTCCTTGACGCCCACGACCAAGCCGACGGTGAGCGCGCCGCGCACGACCCGCACGTTCGATTTCAACCAGGTCACCGCCGCGAACTCGCTTTTCAGCCCGTTGAGGTAGTCTTGGACCGCCGGGGCGCTCACGTGGACCGTGCCGTTGTCGTTCTCGAAGGCGATGAAGTCCGCGCGCCGCGTCCACGCCACCCCGGTCAAGAGGTAGACGAACAAATACAGCAGCCCGCCGACTCCGGCCGCCGTCTTCGCCCAGTTCGGCAAATCGGCGCCCCACTGGACGGCCGCCTGGATGAAATCGGGATAGCGCGGGGCGACGAGCAGCGCCAAGCCGGCCGCCGCGAGCGACAGGAAGAGAACGAGACCCAACAGGAAATGGATGACTTTCATGCGCTTCTCCTTGCTTGTGCCTGTTCTATACCCCACGCGCGGCGGGCTTGCACGCAAAAACAGGGGGGACCCGCCCTGCCCATGCCCCCTTCGGCTTGGCCCGCCTGGCCCGGCCGCTAGGGCGCGGCAGCCAAGGCGCGGGCGATGGCCGCCGCCAGGTCCGGATCCTCGGGTTCCGTGCGGCTGCCGTAGCGCGCGACGATCCGGCCGTCCCGCCCGATCAGGAATTTGTTGAAGTTCCACGAAATCGCCCCGCCGAATCCGGGCTGGAGTTCCTTGGAGGTCAGGAACGCGTAGAGCGGGTGGATGGTCTTGCCCTTGACCGAAATCTTGGCGAACAGGGGGAACGTCACTCCGTAGGTCAACGAACAGAACTTCTTGATATCGGCTTCGCTGCCCGGTTCCTGGCCCAAAAAATTGTTGGCGGGAAACCCGAGCACGACGAAGCCGCGATCCTTGTAGGTTTGGTACAGTTTTTCCAGCCCGGCGTATTGGCGGGTGAATCCGCACTGGCTGGCGACGTTGACCACCAGGAGAACCTGGCCGCGATAGTCCGCCAGGCTTTTTTCCCGGCCGTCCATCTCCCCCAGCGCGAAAACGTAGACGCCCTCCA
>JAKLIL010000046.1 GCA_022709625.1 Verrucomicrobiota bacterium | reverse complement strand
GTGCCCGGCGACCTGGCCGAGGAGGCGGACGGTCTCTGCGAAACCATCGAGGCCGTGCCGGGCGTGACGGGCGCCGCCCCGTTCCTGCAGAGCCTGATCTTCATTCCCGCGGCCAACGGACGGATCGAAACGCCGCTGCTCCGCGGCATCGATCCCAACCGGGAAGGGCGCGTCAGCCGCCTGCCCCAAAGCCTGGTCGCCGGCGAATTCGCGGTGGCGAACGGCTCGGTCGTGCTCGGCCGCGATCTCGCCGCCCGGCTGGGCGTGGAGGTGGGCGACGTGCTGACCGCCTATTCGCCGGCGACGTTCCTTGCGGCGGACGAAATCCGCCTGCCGTCGGAATGGACCGTGGCGGGCATCTTCGAGCTCGGCATGTGGGATTTCGACATGGGCTATCTGCTGGCCTCGCTCTGGGAGGCCCGGGAATTCTGCGGCGGGGCCGCCCAGGAGGCCATCCAGGTGATGACCGCGGATCCGTACGCGGCGGAATCGGTGGCGGCCGAACTCCGCCGCCGCCTCGGCCCGGGATGCCGCGTGAGCACGTGGATGGAGCAGAACCAGCAGCTCTTCGCCGCCTTGCGGGTGGAGAAGAACATGATGTTCTTCCTGCTGATTTTCATCACCATCGTCGCCGCGTTCGGCATTACCAACACGCTGATCACGGTGACGGTGCAGAAGACCCGGGAGATCGGCCTGTTGCGGTCGCTGGGCTTCTCGTCCGGCGGCATCATGCGGGTGTTCTTCTGGCAAGGCTGGATCGAAGGCGTGCTGGGCACGACGCTGGGCGTGGCCGCGGGGCTGGTGGTGCTGAAATACCGCAACCATCTGCTGCATTTCCTCAACGACCGCTGCGGCCTGCAACTGTTGCCCGAAGAGCTGTACCATCTGGCCGAATTGCCGGCGCATACCTTGCCGGGCGACGTCGCGCTGGTGGCCGGTTCGGTGCTGGTGATCTGTACCCTGGCGGCGGTGATTCCCGCGTGGCAGGCCGCCAAACTCGATCCCGTGAGGGCCCTGCGCTATGAGTAGCCTGATCGAAGCCGTCGACGTCCGGCGCTCGTTCGCCATGGAAACGCGCACCCTCGAGGTCCTGCGCGGGGTGTCGCTGGCCATCCCCCCCGGCGATTCGCTGGCCATCACCGGCATGAGCGGGGCGGGCAAAAGCACGCTGTTGCACGTCCTCGGCGGGCTGGACCGGCCGACGGCGGGCCGGGTGCTCTACCGCGGACGCGATCTCTACGCCCTGGGCGACCGCGAACGGTCGGCCATCCGCGCGCGGCAAATCGGCTTCGTGTTTCAGGCCTACCATCTCCTGCCGGAATTGACGGTGCTGGAGAACGTCCTGCTGCCGGCCCTGAGCGCCCACGGCGCCTTTCTGCGCGGCGCCCGGCTGCGCGCCCGCGCCGCGGAATTGCTGGCGCGCGTGGGATTGGCCGACCGGGTGGCGCATCGGCCCAACGAACTCTCCGGCGGCGAGCAGCAGCGCGCGGCGCTGGCCCGCGCCCTGATGAACGGCCCGGAACTGCTGCTGGCGGACGAACCCACCGGCAACCTCGATTCCCAGACCGGCGAAGACGTGCTGCGCTATCTCTTCGAACTGGCCGCCGAACGCAACTTGACGCTCGTGCTGGTGACGCACAACGAAACCGTGGCCGCGCGCTGCCGCCGCCGGATCCTCCTGCGCGACGGCCTGCCCGGCGCTGGATCGCCAGACCCTACACCGCTTCCGCAATCAGGCTGAAGGGACCGGCCCAGACGATGCGCGCACGGACCAGGTCGCCCGGCGCGGCGGCAGAACGGTCGATGAAGACCGGCTTGTAGTCGGGCGTCCGGCCGTGCCGGCGGCCCGATGTTTCGATGGTTTCGACCAGTACCTCGACCGTTTGCCCCAGCAGCGGCGCGTTTTTCTCGGTCAGCCGGGCGCGCAACTGCGCTTCCATGGCGACGCGGCGGCGCTCTTTTTCGGCCTCGGGGACATCGTCCGCGAGATGCCGGGCGGAGTAGGTCAGGGGGCGGGGGGAGTATTTGGCGATGCGGATCATGTCGGGATCGATGCGGCGCATCAAAGCCATGCTGGCTTCGAACTGATCGGCGGTTTCGCCGGGAAATCCCACGATCACGTCGGTGGAGACGCCGACCAGGGGAATCGCGGCGCGGATTTTGGCCACGAGCGCTTCGTAGTCGGCGACGGTATAGCCCCGGCGCATGGCGGCCAGCACGGCATCGGCGCCGGCTTGCACGGGAATTTCGAAATAGGGGCACAGTCCCGGCGTGCCGGCGACCGCGGCGACCAGCTCGTCCGTGACCCACCGGGGATGGCTGGTGAGGAAGCGCACGCGCACAAGGCCGGGCACCGCGGCGACCCGCCGCAGGAGTTCGGGGAGCAAGATTTCGCCGGGCCGGTCGAGTCCGTAGCGGTCGACGATCTGGCCCAGCAGGAAGACTTCGCGGACGCCGCGCGCCGCCAGAACCCGGGCCTCGGCGAGAATCTCGTCCGCCGGCCGGGATCGTTCGCCGCCGCGCCGGTAGGGAATCACGCAATAGGTGCAGGCGTGGGAACAGCCCAGCACCACGGGCAGGTGCGCCACGACGGCGCGGCCGGTTTGGGAGTCGGGCAGGGGCGGTGGCGCAGGTTCTTCGGACACGCCCGCGGCGGGCACGATGCGGCCGCCGGTCTGCAAATAGTCGCGCAACGGGCCGAGATCCGAGGGCGGCAGAAAGACGTCGACGAACGGGAAACGCTGCCGCAGCGCGGGCAGTTCGCGGGCGTTCTTGCCCACGAGGCAGCCCATGAGGACGACCGCCAGCGCGGGGTTGCGGTGCTTGAGTTCGACGACGAACTTCAACCGGGAATGGATTTTGTCCTCGGCCTGTTGCCGCACCACGCAGGTGTTGAGCAGCAGCAGGTCGGCGGCGCGGGCATGCGGTACGGGGCGGTACCCGGCGGCTTCCAGCAGCGCGGCGGCCCGCAGACCGTCGGCTTCGTTCATCTGGCAGCCGATGGTCCAGAGATTGTAGGTGGGAGCCGTCAACGGCGCGCGGAAAGGAGCCAGCGGCGCAGGCCTAGCGTTTTTTCTTGGCCTTGGGCCGGGCCTTGGTTTTGCAGGCCACGGCCGGGACGGTTGGTGTCTTGGCGGTGGGCTTGGCCGGGCAGCGCGCCGGCCTCGCCGATTGGCGCGACTTTGCGGGGGCGGCCTTCTTGGCGGCCGGTTTCTTGGCTTTGGCCGCGGCCGCGGATGTGGCCAGGGTGGGGCGGGTTGGGGTGGGGGCCTTTGTTGTCGCCGCCGCCGTTGGCGAAGCCGGGATGGCCTTGCCCGGTTGTTCTTCGGTTTCCTCGTCGGGGAGCCCGTCCAGGATCAGCAATTCCTTCTCTTCCTCGGTGGCGGGCTCCTCTTCGAGATCGAGATCGCCCTGGGCGGCGCAGTCGGAACAGAGGGCGGAATTGGGGAAACAGGCCGCGCAGAATTCGATGCCGCACATCGTGCATTCGCGCAGGAAGTCTTCGCCGTGCACGCCGCAACCGCTGCCGTACGCGCCGTAGGGGCTGAATTCCTCTTCTTCCATGTTCATGGCATCACCTCGCGTGCCGGATCCCGTTCGTTTTTCTGGAAAGCTTCCGCCGCCTTCCCGACTATGCCGTACTGTTCTCACGGGAATGGCCATGCGTCAAGTGGGGAAAGCGCTGTCCCGCGCCCCTTTTTTTGTTTGCCGCTTCCGACCGCATCAGGGAGAGTACGGAGGGCGCGAAAACGCCCGGCCATGAAAGCGGCATTCTGGAACAAACTGATCGATCGGCTGGATAAACTCGACCCCGGCAGCGTGCAGGTCCAGTTCCTGCGCCTGGCATCGGAAAGGGGCCTGCTCGAAACGATTTTCCACGCGCTGCGCGAAGGCATTCTCGTGTTGGACGCCGAAGCCCGCATCGTCTACGCGAACCGCGGCGCGGGCCGGTTGCTGGGTCTGGACGAGTCGGCGGTTGTCGGCCAACCGTTGGCCCGCTATCTGGATGCCATCGATTGGCCGGGGCTTCTGCGGCTCGAAGAACGGGAATGGGCGCGCCTCGCCAGCCGCGAAATCGAGATATCCTATCCCGAACATCGGTTTCTGGCGCTCTATCTGGCGCCGCTGGTGAATCCGGACGACGGCCGCACCGGCGCCGTGATGATCCTGCGCGACGTGACCCGGGAACGAGACCACGCGGCCGAAATCGTCGAATCGGAACGCTTGAACGCCGTTCTGATGCTGGCTGCCGGCGTGGCCCATGAAATCGGCAATCCCCTCAATTCCCTGACGATCCATCTGCAATTGATGGCGCGCGAACTGCGCACCCTGCCGGAAGACCGGCACGCGGCCCTGCAGGAATTGCTCGACGTGGCCCGCGGCGAAATTTCCCGGCTGGACCAGATCCTCTCGCAGTTCCTAAAAGCGGTGCGGCCCAGCCTGCCGAATTTCGCCCGCCACGCGCTACCGGACGTCGTCGCCGAAACGCTCGACACCCTGGCGGCCGAAATCCGCGACCGCCAGGTGGTCGTGGAAGTGGAACCGGCGGAGGAATTGCCGACGGCCTGGGTGGATCGCGGCCAGCTGCGGCAGGCGTTTTTCAACGTGGTGCGCAACGCCATCCAGGCCATGGGCGGCGGGGGCGTACTGCGGATTTCCTTCGTCGCTTCGGACCGGTTGGTGGGGGTGGCCTTCCAGGACACGGGCCCGGGGATTCCGCCGGGACAAATGGGCGAACTGTTCGAGGCGTTCCGCACCACGAAACCCAGCGGCCACGGTCTGGGCCTGATGATCGTACAGCGCATCGTGCGCGACCATGGCGGCACCGTGATGGTCGACAGCCTGCCTTCCGGCACCCGCATCCAGCTCAATTTCCAGCGGGACGACCAGCGCATCCGCTTGTTGCCCGCGCCCCAGCCCGCCGCCACGGAGATGCCGTCGTGAGCGACAAGCCCACGATCCTGATCGTCGACGACGAAAAAAACACCCGCGAGGGGCTCGCGCGCGCCCTGCGCGGCGAATATGCGGTCGCCGAAGCCGAAAACGGCCTGCGCGCCTTGGCGTGGCTGGAAACCCATGCCGCGGACGTGGTCCTGTCCGATTTGCGCATGCCCGGCATGGACGGCATGGCGCTGCTAGCCCGCCTGCTGGCGCGGGAGCCCAAGCCCGTGCTCATCCTCCTGACCGCCTACGGCAACGTCGAAACCGCCGTGGAAGCCATGAAACGCGGCGCCTACGATTTTCTGGCCAAGCCCGTCAACCTCGATCGGCTCGAATTGCTGCTCAAGCGCGCGTTGGCGGAACGCCGGCTGGGGGACGAAAACCAGCGGCTCAAGGCCCAGTTGGATTCGAAATACGGGTTTGAAAACATTCTCGGCGCGTCGCCCGCGATGCTGGCTGTCTTCGATACGATCCGGCAGGTGGCGCCAACGCGGGCGACCGTGCTGATCCAGGGCGAAAGCGGCACTGGCAAGGAATTGGTCGCGCGCGCGATCCACCAGTGCGGCCCGCGCGCGCAGGGCCCGTTCGTGCCGGTCCATTGCGCCGCGCTGGCGCCGACCTTGCTCGAAAGCGAACTGTTTGGCCACGAAAAAGGCGCCTTCACCGGCGCGGTGGAACGGCGCCGGGGCCGTTTCGAACTGGCGGACGGCGGCACCCTCTTTCTGGACGAAATCGGCGAAATCGACCCCGCCCTCCAGGTGAAGGTCCTGCGCGTGCTCGAAGAGCGCAAGTTCGAGCGCGTCGGCGGGACGGACACGGTGGAGGTCGACGTCCGGCTCGTGGCGGCCACGAACCGCGACCTGAAGAAGCTGGTCGAAGAAGGCAAGTTCCGGGAAGATTTGTTCTACCGGCTCTACGTGGTCACCATGACGCTGCCGCCCCTGCGGGACCGGGACGGCGACATCGTCCTGCTGGCGCAGCACTATCTCAAGTCCCTGGCGGCGGAACACGGCAGGAAAGTTTCCGCCATTACCCCGGACGCGATGGAAGCGTTGGCGGGCTATGCCTGGCCCGGCAACGTGCGCGAATTGCGCAACGTGATCGAACGCATGGTGGTGCTCGGCAACGGGGACAAACTGACGGTGCGCGATTTGCCCGCCGCCTTGCGTGCGCCGGCCAGCCGGAGCGTTCCCGCCGGCCGGCCCGGCAATCTGCTGCGCGACGCCGAGCGCCAATTGATCGAAGACGCGCTCCGGCGCCACCAGGGCAGCCGCGTCAAGGCGGCGCGGGATTTGGGCATTAGCCGCCGGACCCTGCACCGCAAGCTCAACGAATTTGGATTGCGGAACCCCAAGAACGAATAGACCGGAAGGACCGAACCCATGGCGCTTGAATTCGAATCCAACATGCAGAATCTGGTCTACCAGATGGACGTCGGCGCGGGCCGCAAGATCATGCAAGCGGTCTTGTTCGTGCTGTTTGCCGTCGCGCTGGCCGCGCTGTGTACCTTTTCCGGTTTCCAGGGGCTGAAGGATCCGCGGGCGCTGGACGAAGCCCAACTGGCGCGCAACCTCGCGACCCAGGGCCGCCTGATTACCCAATGCGTGCGGCCACTGTCGATGTGGCGCCTGGCGGCGCGTTCTCCGGACGGTTCCGCCGCGGTGCGCGCGCATTCCGACCTGTTTCATCCGCCCCTGTGGCCCGCCGCGCTGGCCGGCGTCTTCAAGCTGGTGGGGACGCCCAAGACCGGCGTGCCCACCACGGATTTCGTCTACGGCGGCGATTACGTTCCCCTGGCGCTGAACCACGTCTTTACCGCGCTGTCGGCCCTGTGGTTCTGGCTGATCGGCCGCAAGTTGTTCGATCGGCGCGTGGGGGCTCTTTCGGCCGGCGCCTTTTTGGTCAGCGATCTGGTGTGGCGGCAAAGCCTCGTCGGCGGGGATTTGTCCTTGGCGATGTTCTGCGCGCTCGGGGCCGTCTATGCGGCCCTGGGGGCGGTCATGTTGCCGGCCGGAATCGGGCCGATGCAGGATCAAGGCCCGGCGTGGCGCTGGCTGGTTCCGCTGGCGGTTTCGGCGCTGTTGACCGCGGCCGCCTTCCTGACTCGCTACGCCGCGGGCAGCGTGGCGTTGCTGATCTTCCTTTTCATCGGCGTCTCGCGTCGCCGCCGGCCTTGGGCCAAGGCCAGTCTCTACCTGGCCGTGGTTGTCCTGCTGGCGGTGCCCTGGCTGGCCAGAAACGTCGCTGTTTCCGGCCATCCTTTTGGACTGGTCTTCTACGACATGCTCGCTGACACCTATCTTTTCCCCGGCGACGAACTAGCCCGTTCCATCCGGCCGGAGATGCCGGACGCGGGTGCGGCGCTCTACGCCGTCCAGGTGAAAATGATGGCCAATCTGCGCACCTTCACGTCCACCGCCTTCGGGTGGGCCGGTGCCGGCATTCTGCTGGCACTGTTTGGCGCCATGTACTTCCACCGGTTTGTCCGCCCCGCCAGCCGTACCTTGCGTTGGTGCTTGTTGCCGGCGGCCGCGGTGCTGGTGCTGTTTGCGGCGGCTTTCGGCGCCGACAGCGTTCGCGCCTTGACGATCTTCTGGCCGCTGGCGATTCCCTACGGCTGGGCGTTTTTCTTCGTGCTGCTCGACCGCCTCCAGTTCGAAGTGCGGTTCTTTGCCGCCGCCGCCGTTTCCGCCGTGATGTTCCTCACCGGATTGCCGCTGCTGTTGAACGTGCTGCCCCCGCGCACCGGCCTGCCGTATCCGCCCTACTTCCATCGCTACGTGGGCTGGTTGTCCACCATGATCGAGCCCGGCGAATGCATCGTCAGCGATATCCCGTGGGCCGTGGCCTGGTATGGCGGCAAAACCGCCGTTTTGCTGCCCAAAGACATCGACGGATTCTACGAGATCGATGGCCGGTACCAGAAAATCGCCCTGGCCTACTTCACGACCGTCACGCGCGACAAGCCGTGGGTGCGGGGACTGGCCGATCCCGCGGCGCCGGAAAACAGTTGGTATCAGGTCTTTGCCGCCGGCCGGGTACCCGGCAACTTCCCGCTCACCGCCGGCCGGTTCATTGCCGGCAGCGACCAACTCCTGCTCGCCGACCGCCCCCGCTGGTAAGGTGTCGGGTTCAGGAATTAAGAAAGTTAAGAATGTGCCGAATTCTTAACTTTCTTAATGCCTGACCCCGGCGGGTCCAAACGGTGCGCGGCCGACGTATTCCTTGAACAGCCGGGCGGCATGCCACGGGGAATAGGGGGCGGCGCGGGCGAGACCGGCCAGGGTGATGGGTTCGGCCAGATGTGCTTCGACGAAGCCCTGCATCCATTTCAAGAAAACAACACTGTGGTCGCCAACAGGGCGGACTCATGTAAGGAAAGCGCCTCTAGCGGATTGACGCAAGAGGCGCGCGTATTCTAGGCAAAGCAGGTCAGGGCAGGGGGGCAAAATAGCGCTCGCCGGGGTTCGGCACGATGGCATAGGCCAGGCGCTTGCCGTTCTTGTAGAGAACCACCTTCTGATTCGTGGCGAAATCCGCGGGGCCACTGACGCACGCCGCGTAGCTCGGTTTTGAGCCGTTGAAGTCGGTGTCCATCTTGTAGAAATCCATCCGGACGTTGCCGGCCACGACATAGGAATTGTCGGGGGTCACCCCATACGTACGGACCATGTAGGAGGGCCATCTTGCCACGGCCCGGGGGCCGGGGCAGCCGGCTTGGCCGCTGGGCTGAAGCTTCCACAGGAACATCTCGCTGTTGTCCGAGGTGTTGACCCCTGCCGGCACGTCGGGATTGCCGCCCCCGCCATCGTCATCCGAATCACATCCCCAAAACCCCATGCCCAGCAGGAGCACCAAACCTGCGACACAATACCTCAGCCATTTTCCCGATCCCATCATCGCTCTCCTTTTGTTGGCGGATATGCGGACCAGTCCGCATCCTATAGGCGGATACTGCCCGAACGGCTTCATGGATGTCAAAACCGGAATCTCAACAGGACGAGAATTCCCGCCGCCCCTTGCGTGCGGTTACGTCCGAACCTTGAAGTACCCGGGTAGGGAAAAGAGGCGAGGCTCAATCCAACAGCGCGCCCTTTGGGCCTGCCCGGTCGTCCCAGTTGCGGGGCTTCTGGGTGGAAATGTCGGCAATGGTCTTGGTGGTCATCTGGATGCCGCGGGTCTTGGGCGTACGGATGGCGACCTTCTTGGGATCGAATTCCTGCTGGTGGATCTGCTGGCCCTTGCGCGGCGCGTATTTTACGTAAAGGGTGGAGGGCTGGGCGTCGGAGAAAAAGAGGCATTTGGCGGTATCGCCCTCGGGCACGCAGAAGTAATCCTTGTTCTGAATGACGCCGCCGAACGTAAACCGCTTGAGATGGGTAATGTCGTCGGCAACATAGACGAGGGTCATGACGCGGTCGCGGTCGTAGATGGCGGCGTAGACGAGGTTCTTGTCCACGAACAGTTTTTCGGGGGGCGGGACGACGCGGTAGCGGCAGTCGTTCCAGACGAGAATGACCTTGTCGTAGGACGAGCAGCGGAAGAGGAGCTCGCCGCCGCCGACATCGTAGCCGAGATAGCCCTTTTCCTTGTCGAGCACGACGGCGTGCTCTTCGGCGGTCAGTTCGCGCACTTCGATGGCGTCGAACTTGGCTTCCTTGGTCTTGCGGGGGAAGAGGTCGGCGTAGTCGCGGTATAAATTCTTGAGGTATTTGATCGCGTAGCCCGTGACGTCGGTCAGGTTTTTCTCGACGGCGTCGAAATCGGCGAGGAGGTCGTCTTCTTCTTTCCTGGACTTATTGATGTCGTAGAGCGAGATGCGCCGGATGGGGATGGCCAGCAGCATGTCGAGGTCGGCGGCCGTGACGTCGCGCCGGAGCTGGCTGCGGAAGGGGGCGAGGCCATTGAGGACGGCCTGGCGAACCTCGGGGGCGGATCTGCATTCCTCGATGCGCTTGTAGATGCGGTTGACGATGAACAGGCGGACGAGGGACGCGGCCTGAAGGGCTTCGTCGATCTTCTTG
>JAKLIL010000457.1 GCA_022709625.1 Verrucomicrobiota bacterium | reverse complement strand
GCCGCGCTCCGGCGAGTTGTGCGGTGTAGCCCAGTTGGGCGAGGTCTTTCACGATCCAGCGGCGCCGAAAGAAACGCGGGCGGAACAGCCGCTGCAGATCAATCAAGAGCAGTTCGCGGCGCCCCGACGAATCTCGGCGTAGCGGCGTCTCGGCAGAGCGCCGCAAACTGTCCTGTCCCAAGATGGCGGCCCTCTGCCGAGACGCCGCTACGGTCTGAGAATTCAAAGCGCGAACGGCTTCGGGGCTTGTTCCCTCCGTCGAGGGCACCACGAAGACATGACTCAGGTAGAAATCCCGGTGGGCGAAACCCGCCTGGTGGAAACGGCGGGCGAGCAATCCGATTTCGCGGGCGAGCTGTCGCCGCTCGGCCGGGCAGAGCGTGCGCAGATGATCGTGCGCGGCGACGCCCTCCTGGATCTCCGCCGTCAGCAGAAAGCTCCGTTGCACGATGCCGCCGCCACGCTGCTGTCCGAGGGCGATGGGTTGCGCCGTTGAGAAACCCGCCGCCCGCAGTGCGCGGATCGCATTCCACTCGCAAAGCGCCTCGTCGCCGGCTCCCGGCCAGTGCAGCCACCGCAGGAGACGTTTGCCGCGGGTCAGGTAATCCGGTTCGTAACGTTTCAGAAACGCGATGCAGGGCTGGCCGTCCGGCTGGCGGAGCTGCACGCGCACGGTGGAACGGCCCGGCACGGCGCGCATCATGTCGCCTTGAAGCGCCATTACCACGCCGAAGTCGTTCAGCCCGCTCGCCCGCAGGACGGGCAGGAAGTCCAACGCGACCCGCATCCGTCCGCGGTCGAGGAATTGGATTTCAGCGCCAGTCATCGGGCCAACGTTGTTTGCGGTAAGCGAGCACTTCCTGGATGAGCGACTTTGCGTTTGCGTCCAGCCGCGCAAGACCGAGGTAGCGTTTCATGAACAGCACGCGTTCGCGGCGGCTGGCGAGCTGCGAAGCCACCTTGTCGAGCGAGGCCAGGTCTTTGATGCGCCGGCGGCGGCGCCAGGGCGACCAGCGGTCGAACTGGCCGCGCGGACAGTCAATCCACCAGAGCTGCGGCTCACCGGGCGGCGCGGGCGTGACCAACACATTGCGCCAGACCAAATCGTGGTGGAAGAAATTGGCGTCGTGGGCGCGGCGGGTCATCTCCGCCAGTTGCCGGAGCAATTCCAACCGCCGCAATCTCGCGCTTGGGCGGGATCGTTCCGTCGCGTCTTTGAAAAACTCGATCAGCGTGACCGCCCCCGGGATGGCTTCGGTGAGGATGAATGCCCGCCGCAACCGTCCTATTCCATCGCGTTCCTCGCCGCAGGCCACGCGCCGCGCACCGCGGATGCCCAGTTGCTCGAACGCGCGGTAGTTCTGGAATTCGCGGCGAGCCTTGGAGGCGCGGCCGAGGAAGCGCCAAGCGGGCCGGCGGTAGCGGTAGAGCTTGAAGAACAGGGCGCGCTGGCCGTGGCCGGGGAACTCCATGGCCACGGGCGTCACATAAACGCCGGGGGTT
>JAKLIL010000456.1 GCA_022709625.1 Verrucomicrobiota bacterium | reverse complement strand
CGTCGCGGCGCCGGACGCGCCGCCCCGCGCCGACGCCCCCGCGGAGCCGCTGCCGCCCAATCGGCTGGCCGCCATCGAAATCGAAGGCATCGGCTACACGGATCGGGTCAAGAGCGAGGCGATCGGCCAGTTCCGCGACCGGCTGCGGGAGTCCGCGTGGTTTTCCGAACAGACTGAAATCGTCTGGCAGCCGCCCGGGCGCCCGGACGCCACCACGTTGGAATTCCGGATTCTCGCCGTCCTGAAGGAGCCGCTGGAGCTATGAACCGCAAATACCTGCCGTTGCTGGTTGGCGGCCTGCTGGTCCTGGCGGTGGTCGCCGGCCTGGTCTACGTCCTGCTGAGCGCCCGCGGCCGCTATCAGGAAGGCATGTCCAGCCTGGCCATGGTCCAAGGCAAGTTGGCGCGCTTGACCAGCCGCCCCGTCTTTCCGTCCGCCGCCAACGTGCAGACGCTCGGCAAGCAGGCGGACGTCTACCAGGATTATCTCGGCGGCCTCTTCGACGACATGCGCCAGGGGCAGGGGGCCGTGCAAGCGATCACCCGCGACGGATTCCGCCAAACCATCGAGGAAAAATACCGCGAACTGGTCCGGGAGGCCCGCGATAAAAACGTGGTGCTGCCCGCCGATTTCGCCTTCGGCTTCCAGCGCTACACCGCCGGCAACCTGCCGGCCGAGGACGAAATGGATCGCCTGGTGGACCAACTCCGGTCCGTCGCCGCCTTGTGCCGGATCCTCTACGATTCCGGGGTCGCCGAGTTGACGGCGGTGGAACGCACCGTGTTCGAAAAGGACGCGCAAGCGGCGCCGGAGGAGGAAGAATACGGGCGCCGCGGCATGCGGAACCGGGCCGATGCGGCCGAGGCCCCGCCGCCCAGCATCGAACTCTACCGGGATCCGGACGGGTTGTTTACCCGCGAACACTATGCCTTGTCTTTCCGCGCCGCGGTTCCTGCCGTGTGGTCCGTCCTCAACCGTTTTGCCAAAGGCACGCCTTTCGCGGTCGTGACCAAGGTGGAAATCGCCAATGAGGCCCGGCCGGCGGTGGCCGCGCCCAAGACCGAGGAAGCCGCGACTGCCGGCGGCGCCCGACCTGTGGCGGCAACCGCCGCGGGTTGGCAGAGCCCGGGGCTGCGCGCGGACGAGTCGGCCAAGAAAGAACCGGAAATCCTGCCGCGCGAGTTGCGCGTCGTGGCCGGCCAGGAGTTGCCTGCCGTCCGCCTGGAACTGGACCTGTATCGATTTGCCGAGGCCGCCGCCGCCCAAGGGGAGGAGAATCCGTGAGCCAAGCCCCTCGTCGCAAGCACGATTGGATTCGGGACCACTACGAGAAGATCATTCTGCTCGTGGCGCTGGTCGCCTTGCTGGGGTCCTGCGCCCTGCTGGTGCAATGGATTCAGGTCGACAAGGATGCCGCCAAGCCCGGGTTGGCCCGCTTGGACTGGAAAGGCGCGCCGATCGCCCTCACCGATACCGTGCCGTTCGACCCACAACTGGCCGCCGCGCGCCACGCCG
>JAKLIL010000455.1 GCA_022709625.1 Verrucomicrobiota bacterium | reverse complement strand
CGCCGCGAAGTTCGGTGCCGTAGGAATTGACCCACGAATCCATCATCTGCCGGCTGACCTTGCCCGGCCGCAGGCATTTTCCCGTCCGCCGGTCGTACTTTCCGATGGCCTCGCGCCGTCCCATCACGCGGCCGGCGCCGTGCACCGTGGAATAAAGGGACCACTTGGCCTGGTCGTTCTCGACGCCTTCGACGATGACGCTGACGTCGCCCATGGAGCCGCCGATGAACCCGCGCTGCCCCGGAAAAGCCGGCGTGGCGCCCTTGCGCACGACCCACAGGTCCTGGCCGCCGTGGTGTTCGCGCCAGGCGAAGTTGTGGTGGTTGTGGACCTCCTCGACGACGTTCGCCTCGAGAATCCGCGCGGCTTCGGCGCAAACCCAGTCGCGCCCGGCGTAGGCGTAGCGCCCGGCGAGGTGCATGCACGCAAGGTAGTCGGCGCCGAAAGAGGAATCCGCGGAAATCACGAGCGGCTCGACGTCCATGCCGTCCTTCGCCCCGCCCTTTTCCAGGAACCACGTGGCCGTCTTGAAGCCGAGGCCGCGCGAGCCGAAGTGCACGCCGATCCAGACGCGGTCCTGCTCGTCGGTGAACACGTCCACGAAGTGGTTGCCACCGCCGATGGTGCCGAGTTGGGCGCGGGCAATGTCCTTGAGCGGCTTCACCGCCGGGAGCTTCCAGGCCTCGTCGTCGAACAACGGATGGTCCACGCGGTGGCGGCTTTTCTGGCCGAAGCCGAACGACAGTTCCGCATAGATGGCATCCATGATGCGGCGGATGTTTTTCCGAACCTCGGCGGCCCGGGCATCGAGGCGGACGGCCTTGTTGCCGCAGGCGATGTCGTAGCCGACGCCGGAGGGGCTGATTTTGTCGGCGTAGGCCACCACCCCGCCGATGGGCACGGCGTAGCCTTTGTGGTGGTCCGCCATCAGCGCCGCCCGGTCGGCGGTCCTGGCGCAGGTGCGGATTTGGGACAACGCGCTTTCCTCGACTGGATCGCCCCAAACCGGAATTCCGTCGATCAAATTCATGGAGCCGTCCTCCAGACGAGAGGATATCACGGGTCCAGCAGTTTTTCGAGCCGGACGCGTTGGTCCGGCGACGGTTGCCCTTGTTCGAGAATCCACTGGATATAGCCCCGGCGCTGGGCGGCAGGAATCCGCGAGTCGCCTGCCTGTTCGAAAAGCTCGACCAAGGCCGCGAGATCCCCCTCGGCTTGCGTCCCCTGGCCGAAGACATCCGGCAGGGTGCGGCAAGCGGAGAAGCGCAACATGCGGATTTCGATGGAATCGGGATGCGCTTCGACCAAGCCCGCGAAGCGCGCCAACCCGGCCTTGATATGCCGGTACTTGGTCCAAGGCGCATGTGCGTGCTTGCCGAGGAGGGCTTCAAGCGCAGCGCGGTAGGCCCGAAAAACGGGCGGCCAGGCGGCGGCATCGGCAGGCAACGCACCATCCAAAAGGTCGATCAGTTTGCGGGTGGCCTGGACCGAATCCGGTGCTTGCTTGAATCCTGC
>JAKLIL010000454.1 GCA_022709625.1 Verrucomicrobiota bacterium | reverse complement strand
ATCCACGCCCCGCGCCAGCAGCGCAGTCAAGCCGTCCCGCCGATACCGCAATTCTTCCGGATCCAGCGCGGAGGCGCCTTGCGGTTCCGGATGGTCGTTCAGCATGACGCGTACCTGTTGCCGATGGGCGCGCCGCACGAACCGCCCCATGTCCGGGAACAGCGCCTCGTTGATCGCATAGCCCCAGGAAGCGCCCACGCGCCAATCCGTGTCGGCCACGAACACGTCCAGGGGAATTCGCTTTTTGCGGAACTTGCGGATGACGGCCAGCGCGGTTTTCTCGCTGTAGGGGTAATAGCGGCTGTACCAGAGCCCCAGCGCATAGAGCGGCACGAGGGGAATTCCGCCCGTCAGGCGCAGGAAGTCGGCGCGGAACCGGGCATAGCCCGAAGCCCGGGGAAAGAAAACGTAGACGTCCGGCGCATCGTTCCGCAAATCCCAGCCGGAGGTTGCCTCCGCCGCGTCCGGCGGCGGCGGCAAGGCGCCGCGGGCGGACGGCACCACCCGCGGGGCATCGCCCATGGCCCAGACGGCCGGCAGCGCGGATGGCGTCGGCAGGAACTTCTTCGCCAAGAGGGCCGGCGACAGCGCGCACAAGGTTTGGCCCGCCGCGGATTCCACGCGGACGCCGTTCCAGTCGGCCGCTTCCTCGGGCACCACCACGCGGTAATGCGCCGTCGCAATGCGGACGGCGCCCCGGAGGCGGCTTTTCCGGGCCATGGCCCCCGGAAACTTCCGCGCGCAAACGGTAAAGGTTTCGCGGTCCTCGAAGCCCTTGGGACCTTTTTGCTCGATGCGCACCAGATACGGCCCCAGGACCTGGACCCGCACCTGTCCAACGACGAAAGAACCCGGCAACGGTTTCATGGCGCCCACTCCAGGATGGCGAGGCGGAACCCCAAACGCCGGATGGCCGTCCGGCGCCTCGCGTTCCAGACGGCGGCCGCGCATCGCCGACTTACTTGACGTAGGTCTTGATCAGGTTGGGCTTGGCGATCAACAAGCGGATCCGCTGGTGGTCCATTTGCATGACCTTGGCTTCGGGAACGCCCAAGGCAACCAGGCGGCGCCGGTGTTCCAGCAGGCGACGGGCTTTGGCGGCGCCGCTCTTGCGGGGCCGGGTCGTATCGTTGTTGCGGGCATTGCGGGACATGATGCTCTCCTTGCACCTCCGCATGGCGCGAATTGGCGACCCCAACGGGAATCGAACCCGTGTTACCAGGATGAAAACCTGGTGTCCTAGACCTGGCTAGACGACGGGGCCGGGTATGGGGAGGCGAATTGTAGTCAGTTGGCGTTTTCTGACAACTCCCCCATCGTCTCAGCGCATCGGCGCTTGACAAGGCTCCCCGGGCCATGAGGATAGTTGCAGCCATGGCCGAGGGAACGGGGATGAAGCCCCAGCGCCCGCGGGGACGGCAACCTTCGCGATGACAGGGGTCTGATGATGACGCCGCTGCAAGTCCATGTCATGGCCGGGCCCGGCGTTCTCAAGCGTGTGACGCTGACGGAGTCACCTGCGACCTTCGG
>JAKLIL010000453.1 GCA_022709625.1 Verrucomicrobiota bacterium | reverse complement strand
GTCCCGTGCGGACCCGCCTTCAACTTCGTGGTGACCTTCTAACCCACCGGAGTCTTGAACCCCATTGCGTTCTGTGAAAATGTAGTCGCCGGAGTCTGGAACCAGTCCGGTCTCCGGCAATCTCATCAGATGAGCGAATCCGACAGCCGCGGCGACGAAGCGTTTGTGCTGGAATCCGTCCGGCGCGTTCTGGCGGGCGACATCGAGGCGTTTTCCGCGATCGTGAACGCCCACCAGAAACTGATCGCCGCCGATCTGGCCCGCCGCCTGCCCGGGCAGGACGTGCAGGAAGTCGCGCAGGATGCGTTTGTCCGCGCCTTCCGGGCCTTGCCGTCGTACCGGCACGAAGCGCCCTTCCGCATCTGGATGCTGCGCATCGCCCGCCACGCGGCCATGGACTTCTGGCGCAGAAAATACCGCCGCCGCAGCCTGTTGTTTTCGGAACTCGACGACGCCGCCTTGAACCACGTCGAAACCGCCCAGCAAGCGCGCCTCGCGGAGCAGGCGGCCGACCGGGATGCCCGCGAAGCCGCCCGGGAATGGCTCGAAACCGCCTTGCGGCGCCTCTCGCCGGACGACCGCGCGGTCATTACCCTCGTCGAACTCGAGGAACGCTCCATGGAGGACGCCGCCCGCCGGCTGGGCTGCGGCCTCGCCGCCGTCAAGGTGCGTGCGTTCCGCGCGCGGCGCCGCCTGAAGGCGGTTCTCGAAGACCTCCGGCCGGAAAAGGACTACGCCCCATGAATATGAAACATACCGAAATCTGGGAACAAATGCGGACGGCCTACCAGCCGGCCGCGCCCACCCTCGACACGGCGGCCATCATGAACGCCGTCCGCCGGGAAGCGGCCGCGCGCCCCTGGCGGCGCGCCGATCCCGGCTTGGCCGGCCAAATCCCCGGCTGGATTTGCACGGCCGCGGCTGTGTTGGCCATTTTTGCGACCGGGTTCGTGCTGGGCCGTTCCGTATCGGTCGCCGACCGAACCATCGGCATGGCCTGGACGAAGACCGTGCCCCCCGAAGAATTCGCGCAAAGTTTTCTGACCTTCGAGGAAGCCGGCGCAGACCTTGGCCTGTGATAGGAGCAGCCTACAATGAAAAACACGAAACTGACCCTCTTGCTGCTGGCGGCGTTGCTCGTCGGCGTGTGCATCGGCTTCCTTGGCAACCGCGCCATCATCCAGGCCCGCGTCCGCCATTTTTCGCGGATTCCCGGCAACATGCCCAACCACATCGCGACCATGCTCACGAAGCGCCTGGAACTGGACGCCGCGCAGCAGGGCCAGATCCAAACCGTCCTGCATGCCTACGACGCCCGCCTCCAAAAGGCCCGCGAAGACAGCCGCGCCATGTTCGAGGGCATCATGCAGGAAATGCGCGCCGATATCGCCGTCCACCTGACGCCCGCCCAAACGGCCGAACACGACAAGATGATTGCCGAAATCGATCAGCGCCGCCAGGAGCAACGCGCCCTGCGGCAAGCCTTGAGCTTGCCCCCGCCGGGCATGAGCAATCCCGCGCCCACGGCCGGCAAGTAGCTCTGGATTTCCCCGTGCCC
>JAKLIL010000452.1 GCA_022709625.1 Verrucomicrobiota bacterium | reverse complement strand
TGCCGTGGTCGAGACCATGGCCGGCAGAACCTACGCCCTCGAACGGACGGCAAGCCTCGCCGCCAATCCCGTGGTTTGGATCGAGGCCGATGCGGCCATCGCCGACTCCGACCCGTTGGTTTTGGCCGATCCGGGTGTCGCCAACGCCGCCGTGGGTTTCTATCGCGTGCGCGACGCCACGCCCTGACTTCCCTGAACAATCAGGGCACCAGTACCGTGTTGTCGATAAGCCGCGGTTTGCCCACCCAGACGGCCAAGGCGGCGAGGGCGGGACGGCCAATCGGGCCCCCCAATGGCTGGAG
Organism: Verrucomicrobiota bacterium; assembly: GCA_022709625.1. Taxonomy (GTDB): domain Bacteria; phylum Verrucomicrobiota; class Kiritimatiellia; order CAIQIC01; family Lenti-01; genus Lenti-01. Next base: position 1,260 of record JAKLIL010000452.1, on the reverse strand, counting down.
GGTTTCGTCGTCCACGATTTCCATGTAGTCGATTCGCGCGTCCGGCTGTGCCGTCACGATGGCGCGCATGGCCCGGACGAGATTTTTAGGATCGCGTTCGCCGGCGGCGAAGAGCCGCTCGGCCTCGTCGAGCGCGCGGCGCAGGCAGACGGCCTGCGGACGCTGCGCGGGCGTCAAATACTGGTTGCGCGACGACAGCGCCAGGCCGTCGGCCTCGCGCACCGTCGGGCCGGCCACGATTTCCACGGGAAAGCGCAGGTCGCGGACCATCCGCCGGATGACGCGCAACTGCTGCGCATCCTTCTCCCCGAAAACGGCCACGTGCGGCTGCACGACGTTGAACAGCTTGGCCACGATGGTGCAGACGCCGTCGAAATGTCCCGGCCGCGCCGCGCCGCACAGCGTGCGCGACAAGGCGTTCTCCGTCACCGCCACGCTGGCGCCGGCGGGATACATCTCGGCCACGGAAGGGTGGAAAACGACGTCGACGCCTTCCCGTTCGCACAGCGCCCGGTCGGCTTCAAACGTCCGCGGATAGGCCGCGAAATCCTCGTTCGGGCCGAACTGCGTCGGATTGACGAAAATCGACGTGACGACGACGTCGGCGCGTTGCTTCGCGAGGCGCACGAGGGCAAGATGTCCCTCGTGCAGATTCCCCATGGTGGGCACGAATCCGATGCGCCGGCCCTGCGCCCGCCACTTTCGCGCCGCCGCCTGCATCGCCCGGACTGATTCCACGATTTCCATCCATCTCCTCCGTCGGGGTCAGGCATTAAGAATTAAGAATCTCGCCCAATTCTTAATTCTTAATGCCTGACCCCGGCTAGTCATACGAGTGGTCGGGACCGGGGAAGGCGGCGGTTTGCACCTCCGCCGCGTAGGCGCCGACGGCGGCGGAAATCTGGGCGCCGAGATTCGCGTATTGCTTGACGAACTTGGGTTTGAAGTCGCCGGAGAGGCCCAGAAGGTCGTTGATCACGAGGATCTGGCCGTCGCAGCCGGGGCCGGCCCCGATGCCGATGACGGGAATCTTCACGGCCGCGGTCACTTGCGCACCGAGCGCGGCGGGGACGGTTTCCACGACGACGGCAAAGGCCCCGGCGGCGGCGACGGCCTGGGCGTCGGCGACGAGTTGTTTGGCCGCTTCTTCGCCGCGGCCTTGGACGCGCACGCCGAGGGTCTGGATGCTTTGGGGCGTGAGACCGATATGGGCCAGCACGGGAATCCCGTTTTGGACGAGGGCCTGGATGCAGGGCGCGC
>JAKLIL010000451.1 GCA_022709625.1 Verrucomicrobiota bacterium | reverse complement strand
AGGATGACGTCGTCGCGCACGTGGACGGTCCAGTTGGTGCGGGGGCCGTCGGGAGTCACGACGAGGCCCCGCAGGGCGTATTCGAGGACGGGGCGGCCGATGAAATCGGCGTCGAAACGGGGTTGGACGGAATTGGTGCCGCCGGCGGTGTACACGAGGCCTTGGATGGCGGTCAGCGTGGCGTTGCTGGCCCAGACATAGCGGTAAGGCACACGGGTTCCGACCAGGAAATGGCCTGCGCCATCCCCGGCCTGCCAGTATGTCCGCCCGTTGTTGTAGTTGGCGTTGCGCACGGTGATATTCGTGATCCTTACCAGCACGCCTTCGTAGGCCTCATTGGTGACTTGGTTCCCACGGACGGAGGTAAGCGGCACGGCGGCATTCGTGGCGGCCAGGGCGTAGCGGGCGACGTTGGTCAGGACCGTCATCGTGGCGGATTCCTGCACCAGGCCTTCGAGATAGACGCGGTCGCCGGGGTTGGGCCGGTGGTTGAGATCGGCCACGTAGATGCCGCTCCAGGGCCCACCGCCGGCATCGGCCAACGCGTAGCCGGACGGGTCGGCGTAGGTGGCGATGCCGGAGACGTAGACGCGGCTGCCGACTTGCGGCGAGGACCCGGTCGTGCTGTACTGGACGTTGGAGACGGACAGGGCCGCACCCATCGTTCCGCCGGAGAAAACGATCGGGGTTGCGGAGGTGGAGGGATCGTCCGTCAGCAGGTGGAACGTGGCGGAATGGGAGACGCCGGTCACCGCGCCGGGAGAATACACGACGGACACGGCGGCGGTCGCTCCGGGCGCGAGCGTGGCCGGAATCGCACCGATGGAAAACCGATTGGTATCGCCGCCGACGGGCGCCAGCGCAGCCAGCTGCAGCGTCTGGGTGGCGCCGGAATTGGCGAGGGGCAGCAGTTGCGTGGCCACCGTTCCCGGCATCAGCGTGCCGAAGGACAGCGCGGCCGGCGCCACGAGATTCGGATCCTCGGTGACAACCGCCCCTTGGACGAAAACATCGTCCACGGCGCAGTTGAAATTGCTGGTTTTTGTGAATGTGAATTTGAATTGCGTCGTCTGGGCGTCCAGCGGCACGGCATAGGTGCCGTTGCTCTGGGCAATGGTCTTGGTGGCCAGCAGGGTCCAGACGCTGCCGACCAAGCCGGAGACCGCCATGGTGCTGCCGGCGCCCCCATTGCCAAAGGCCCAGAACTGGAGATTGGTGGCGCCCGTGCCAAACGCGGGGCTGGCCAACCATTGTCCCGTGGACGAAAACTTGAACGCCGGCGCCGCAACGCCCACGTAGGGTTCGTTGGCGTAATCCATGTCGGAGGATTTGCTGGTGGTCCAGCCGCTGGGAACGGCGGTATCGGTGAGCGTGGCGAAGTCTTCCGCCAGCAGGTTTGCGGCGCAGGCCTTCTGCGGGGCGGAAACGATCGCCAACGTCGCCAAGCCAAGAACAGCGATCCATGCTTGCGCGTGGGAACGCGGCTTAAAAATGGAGGGGGAAATGGCCATGGAGAACATGAGTCGTATGTTCAAAAGTAGGATTTGCCCGGAGGCGGGTCAAGGG
>JAKLIL010000450.1 GCA_022709625.1 Verrucomicrobiota bacterium | reverse complement strand
GGCCCACCAATCGATGCGGTACTCGTCCAAGTTGTCGCCGCCGATGTACGCGACGGCATTGTCGAGCATGAGCGCCGACAAGCATATCCAAGGGCCGTTGGGGCCATTGAGTGTGTCGACCAGAAAGTAGCTGCCCTGGGGCGTGGGGACCGAGGGGTGGTGCCGCCCGGAGTCGGCGAGTTCCCACATGTTCTGTCCGCCATAGGTCGAACTGGCAGCAAGATCGAAGGCCGGCAGGAAATAGTCGTTGCTGGTCCAACCCCAAGGAAAGAGTTCGCGCTGGCGGATGTCGAGCAGGTCGTGAAACTCGGTGCCGTCGGACATCGTCGAGCCCCACAGCGCATCGGGCCCGTTGCCGGCAATGAGGAAACCCGGTCCGAAAAGTTCGCGCAGGCGCGTGACGAAACGCCCATAGGCATCCCGCACGGCCATGCGCTCGTCGGGATCCTGGTTTGACGGCACGCCGTCGCGGTCGTAGTCGATCCAGTAGTGATTCCATTGGCCCGCGTAGCCGAGTTCGCCCGGCGAGTTGCCGTAGAGGGCCCAACCGCCCCAATTGGCGTCGAAAAAGTCGAGGTTCACGCCGTCGATGTCCGGGTTGAGTCCGGTCATCACGTGGTCGTAGTAGATTTCGGCGAGCGCTTCCGCGACACCCGGATTGTCGAAGTCGATCATGTACAGTCCGTAGGTCATGTACGCGGTGTCGCCAATTGCCGGCGAGGGGTTGGCCGGCGCGATGTGGGCAATATCCTGCGGGTAGAACCGGTCGTAGACGCGCGCACCCACCTCCTCGCAAGGCCGCGAACCTGGCGGATCCGGTGCGTTGCAAACATCAAAAATCCAAGGCACGGCGAAGATATGCAGGATCTTGATACTTGGTTTCGCCGCGTGCATGGCGTCGACGAATCCGGCATACGCCGGTCGCCCATGCAAGAAATCGCCCGTGATGAAAATGTCGGCGGCGATGATCTGGTCCCGCACCACGGGGTCCTGCCAGTCCAAGGTTGGACCGAAGTAGCCGGTCCCGAGCATACGGCCTTCGGGAAACGGCCGGGGGTTGTCCTGGTCGAAGGCGGTGGCGGTCGGAATCTGCCCGCCCGTCAGAAGCATGGCAATAATCAAGGCGACCAGCCAGGCCGGCGCCCGGAGTCTACGTGCGATCTGCATCATCTTCTCCCGTTCACGTCGCGGTGCGCGATACACCCAGGCGGCTGGCGGCGAGGATTCCCGCCGGAACGCCGTGAGGCACCCAGTCGTCCCAGCATATGCAAACGTGATACCAGCTTGGGACGATCAGGGCAAGAGGACGCGGACCCGCTCCGCGCCCGCGACGACCTCGCCGATCGGCAGCGCCGGAACCCCGGCGCCAGCGGGGTCGAGGCCCGCCGGCAAGAACACGCACAAGCCGACTCCCATATTGAACACCCGATACATCTCGGCCGGCGTGACGGCGCCCAGATCCTGGATGAGCCGGAAGATCGGCAGGGGCTCCCAGGCAGTGGTGTCGATGACGGCGCAGAGGCCGTCGGGGACGACACGTGGGACGTTGTCATAGAACCCGCCGCCC
>JAKLIL010000045.1 GCA_022709625.1 Verrucomicrobiota bacterium | reverse complement strand
TGACCAGGAAGGCGCCCTTGAGATTGATGTCCAGCACCGCGTCCCAGTCCTCCTCGGACATGCGGACCAGCAGGGTGTCGCGCGTGATGCCGGCGTTGTTGACCAGCACGTCGATCCGCCCGAAATCGGCGATGACCCGGGCGACGGCCGCTCCCACGGCCGTCCCGTTGGACACGTCCATGGCGTAGGTTTCGGCCCGGCGGCCGAGTTCCCGCACCTTGGCGGCGGTGTCCGCCAGCCAGTCGGCCTGCACGTCGCACAGCGCCAGATCGGCGCCGTCGGCCGCCAACTGCAAGGCGATGGCCTGCCCGATGCCGCGCGCGGCGCCGGTGACCAATGCGATTTTGCCGTTCAAGGACTCCATACCTGCGGTTTCCAACCGATTAAACCAACATCTTGGCGGCCGCCTGCGCCCCCGCCAAGTCAAAAATACTGGCAATCGCCGCGGCGGGCACGATCCGCTTGGCTAGGCCGGCCAGCACCGTGCCGGGGCCGCATTCGCAGCCCGCCGCCAGACCGGTCGCGGCCATGGCGGCAAAGCAATCCGTCCAGCGCACGGGGGAATAGACCTGCGCCGCCATCAGGCGGCGGATCTCGTCGGGCGTCGTATGCGGTTGGCCCGTCACGTTCGACCAAACGGGGCAGCGCGGCGCGCGCAACTCGATGCCGGCGAGAAATTCGGCCAGCTTGTCCGCCGCCGGCCGCATCAGGGACGAATGGAACGCGCCGGCCACCGTCAGCCGCAGGGCGCGCTTGGCGCCGGCCGCCTTGGCGGCGGCTTCGCCGGCCGGAATGCGGTCGGCGGGACCGGACAGCACGGTCTGCACCGGGGAATTCATATTCGCCACTTCGAGGCCCGCGGTCCGGGCGATTTCCTGCACCTTGTCCAAGGTCAGGCCGATAATCGTCAACATGCCGCCGGGCGCGGCCTCGCAGGCTTCCTGCATGAACTGTCCGCGGGCGCGCAGGATGCGAACCACGTCCTCGAAAGCCACGACGCCGGCCTCGTGCAGGGCGGCCCACTCGCCGCTGCTCAGGCCCGCCGCGCCGGCCACCGCGAGCGGGCCGCCGGCATAATGCGCCAGCGCCGCGCGCGCCGCCGCGCTAACCGCGAAAATGGCGGGCTGCGCATTGCTCGACTTGGTCAACTCCGCGAGCGGCCCCGCGACGCACAGCGCCAGCAGGTCGAATCCCAAGACGGCGCTCGCCCGATCGAACAGCGCCCGGCAGGCGGGCAGCCCCTCGGCGAGTTCGCGGCCCATGCCGACCGCCTGGGCCCCTTGGCCGGGAAACAACAGCATCGTGCTCATAGCCACTCCACCACGGTCCCGCCCCACGACAGGCCGCCGCCAAACGCGACCATCAGGACCTTGCTGCCGCTGGCGATCTTGCCGGCCGCCACGGCTTCCGCCAACGCGATCGGAATGGATGCCGCCGACGTGTTGCCATAGCGGTCCAGATTGATGAACACGCGCTCCAGCACGCCGTCGCCCAAGCGCTTGGCCACCGCTTCCACGATCCGCATGTTGGCTTGGTGGGGCACCATGCAGTCGATGTCGGCCACCGTCAAGCCGGCGCGCGCAATGGCCTGTTGGGCGGCTTCGAGCATCGTGGCCACCGCGATCTTGAACGTTTCCCGGCCGGCCATGTGCATGCAGTGCAGGCGCTGGCGGACGGTTTCCTCCGAGGCGGGCAGCCGGCAGCCCCCGGCGGGAATGGACAGGAAATCCGCCAGCGTGCCGTCCACGCCCAGCAACGTGGAGCGGATTCCGGGCCGATCGGCGGCCTGAAGCACCACCGCCCCGGCGCCGTCCCCGAAGAGCACGCAGGTGTTCCGGCTGGTCCAGTCCGTCGCCGCGCTGAGCTTTTCGGCGCCGATCACGAGGGCATTCCGGACTCGGCCGGATTCGACCGCGCCCGCCGCCGCGTCCAAAGCCATCAAGAATCCGGCACAGGCGGAGGAAATATCGAAGCCGTAGGCGCGCTTGGCGCCCAATGCGGCTTGGATCAGGCAAGCCGTGCTGGGAAAAATCCGGTCGGGGGTACAGGTGGCCACGAAGATGGCTTCGACGGCCTCTGGCGCCACGCGGGCCTGGGCGAGGGCTTCGCGCGCGGCGCGCAGGCCCATGTCGGAGGTAAACTCGTCGGGGGCGGCGATCCGCCGTTCCCGGATCCCCGTGCGGGTGCGGATCCACTCGTCGCTGGTATCCACCATCTTCTCGAGATCGGCGTTGGTCAGCACCTTTTCGGGGGCGTACTTCCCCACCCCCGTGATGGCGGCATGGATTTTCCCGCTCACGGCGCGGCTCCCGGGGCCGCCGCCGCGGCCGCAAAATGCCGCACGCCGGCCAGGATGGATTCGTTCACGCGGTGCGTCACAGCTTCCACGGCCTGTAGGATGCCGTTTTTGGCGGCGATCTTGTCGGAACTGCCGTGGCCGATGATGCAGATGCCGTTGACGCCCAGCAGGGGCGCCCCGCCGTAGGTCTTCTGGCTGATCTTCTTCTTGAGGGAACGCAGCCCGCCGCTCAACAGCAGGGACCCCAGCAGGCGCACGGGATTTTTCGTCAGTTCGCGTTTCAGCCACTTGCCGACGGCATGGGCCACGCTTTCGCTGGTCTTGAGGATCACGTTGCCGGTAAAGCCGTCGCAGACGACCACGTCCACGCCGCCTTCGAACAGATCGTGGCCTTCCACGTTTCCGATGAAGGTGACCGGAGCGTGTTCCAGCAGCTCGAAGGTTTCCTTGCTGAGGGCGTTGCCCTTGGCTTCTTCCGTGCCGACGCTCATGAGCCCGACCTTGGGCTCCGGCTGGCCAAGCACCTGGCGGGAATAGACCGAACCCATGATGGCGAATTGCATCAGGATTTCCGGCGTGCAATCCGTGGTGGCGCCGCCGTCGATCACCAGCACCGGCTTGTCGGCCGGCGTCGGCATCGCGACGGCGATGGCGGGACGCCGGATGCCTTCCAGCGTGCGGAGCTTCAAGGTGGCGGCCGCCACCGCCGCGCCCGTGCTGCCGGCGGCGAAGACCGCATCGGCCGAGCCGTCCTTGACGAGATCCATGGCGCGGTTGATCGAGGAATCCTTCTTGCGGCGAACCGCGTTGGCGGGCGATTCGCCCATGCCGATCACTTCCGCGGCGTGCCGGACGACTACCCGGTCGGATGACCCTCCGCACCGCGCAATTTCCGCTTGGATGGCCGTCTCGTCGCCGACCAGATAGAGGCCGTCGATGGCCTTGCACTCCCGGACGGCCAGCAAGGCACCCTCCACGATGGCTTGGGGAGCGTAATCGCCCCCCATGGCGTCCACGGCAATGCGCATGGAAGTCTAGCGGCGGCCGCCGCAGCGGCGCCGTCCGGACTCAATCCTTCGTTTCCTGGATGACCACTTGGCGGCCATTGTACTTGCCGCACGCCGGACAGACGCGATGGGGCTGGCGCGGCGCACCGCATTCCGGGCACGCCTGGACGGCCGCCCGCGGAATCTTGTTGGCCCACGCCGCCTTGCGCATGCGCACGCGGCTCTTCGACACTTTTCTTTTGGGGACTGCCATGTTCTTCCTCCTACGTCGTCTTCCTGCGTTTGGGGCCGGGTCCGCCCGGCGCCGGGGGGCGGCCGGGAGACGCCTGCCAGCCATCCAACGCGGCCCACCGCGAGGGTCCATCCCCGGGCGGGACGCACCCGCAGGCGCCATCGTTCAAATCCTGGCCGCACTGGGGGCACAACCCCTGGCAGCCGGCGCGACAGAGCGGAAATCCCGGGATTTCCAGCAGGATGTCTTCGCGCACGTCGGCCGAAACATCCAGAAATTCCGGATGGTCCGCCCATTCGTAAGCGCGCAAGAATGACGAAACGCGCGCCGTTGTCGAGAAAAATTGCGCGCACCGCGAACAGCGCAGGCGCAAGGGCGCCTCCAGACGGCCGCGGACGATCAGCTCCTGCCCCGCCCGGTCCAAGGTCAGCTCGTAGCGGATGGGGCCGGCCGCGCGCGCCACGGGGTCGTGCGCCAAATCCAGCAGGTCGCCGGGCTCGTCGCCCGCCACGGCGTAGCCGTTCTCGCCAATCTGGGTGGTGGCAATGCGAATCATGGGAGCAATCTCGATGCCGCTGCAAAACGAATTCCGGAACAATCTAATCCGCGGACGGCCGCGCGGACAACCTATTTCCGTGACATCTTCCGCTGGAGCGCCGCCGCCACCGGCGCCGGCACGAATTTCTCGACGTCGCCGCCCAGCGCGGCGATCTCCCGCACCATGCTGGAACTGACGTAGCTGAAGTCCTCGTTGGGCATCAGGAACATCGTCTCGACGTCCGGGGCCAGTTTGCGGTTGGTGAGCGCCATCTGGAACTCGTATTCGAAATCCGAAAACGCCCGCAATCCGCGGATCAGCGTGCGGATGCCGTGCGCCCGCGCCCAGTCGACCAGCAGGCCCGAAAACGAAACCACCTCGACGTTCGACAGGCCGGCCAGCGCGCTCCGGGCCAGTTCCAGCCGCTCGGCCGTGCTGAACAGCAAGGTCTTGCGGGGATCTTCCGCGACGGCTACCGTCAGGCGGTCGAAAACCTGCGCGGCCCGGGCGGCCACGTCCACGTGTCCAAAAGTCGGCGGATCGAACGTTCCGGCATATACGGCTTGGCTCATGGCTACTCCTTGGGGGTCCCGCCCCCGTCCGGCGCGGCAGGGGCGGCTTCCACCGGCGGCAACCGGTCCAAGAAACGCCGGAAAAAAAACGGGGAAACAAACGCAAACCAAAGGCCGTACGCGAACATGAACGCCGCCGAATAAAGGGCTGTCGTCGGAAAGAACAGCAAAACCAGGCAGGCGGCAAAGGGCACCAGCGCCCAAGGGTTTTTCGTGGGCTTGGCATAGCGGATCCGCGACACTTGCAAAGCCAGCATCAGCGCGAGCGCCGTCCAAAAACCGATGGCCAGCGGCCCCGCTGCCAGCGCAAACGGCCCGTTCTGGCCCACCGCACGCTCCACCGCGACCAGATAGGAAGCCATAAAACCGGCCGCCACGGTGATCGGCAAGCCCAGATAGCCCCGCGCCCCGCGGTACGGATCTCCCGCGCGGAACCGCGACAGGCGCGCCGCGCCCGAAAACACGTAGAGACAAGCCAGCGCCGCCCCCCACCCCGGCAGGAGTCGCAGGCCGTGGGGATGGAAATACAGCAGCGCGGCCGGCGCCAAGCCGAAGCTAGTAACGTCCACGAAGGTGTCCAACTCCGCTCCGAAGGGCGTCTGCGCCTTCAGCATCCGCGCCACCGCCCCATCCAGGCCGTCCAGCAGCAGCGAGACCAGAATCAACTCGGCCGCGAGCAGGAACTGGCCCTGCCCCGAGGCCAAAATGCTGCCCACGCCGGCGCCCAACGCCGCAAACGTGAACAGGCAAGGGATCGCCTGTCGGCCCGCCGCCGGCATCACGCCTCCGCCTGCTTGAGCCGCGCGATCGGCGTAACCCCCGCCCGCACCTGGTCGCCGCGCCGCACCATCGCCGCGACCTCCGCCGCCGGAAAATAGACGTCCATCCGCGAACCGAACTTCATCATGCCCAGCCGCGCCCCCTTTTCCACCCGCTGGCCCGGCTCCAGCCAATACACCACGCGCCGCACCACCGGCCCCACGATCTGCCGGGCGAGACAGCGTGTCCGCGCCCCCGCGATCAAAATCGAACTGTGCTCGTTGTATTCCGAGGACCGGGCATCGATCGTGAACAGATGCCGGCCCGGGGTATATCCGGCTTCCAGCACCACCCCGGCCAGCGGCACGCGGTTCACGTGCACGTTGAACGGACTCAGGAACACGCTGATCCGGACCGCCGGACACTTCAAAAAGCGCGTTTCTTCCAGGTATTCCACCGACCGAACCACCCCGTCCGCCGCCGCCACGAACTCGTCCGGCGCATCTCCCGGCGTCCGTTCGGGATCCCGGAAGAAATACAGCATGAACAGGCAGCCGACAAGCCCGAGGCCGTACAGCGCCATGGCCGCCGGCGGACTCCAGCGCTGCGCCACCGCGCCCAACACCAGGCCCGCCACCGGCAGGCCGATAATCAAATTATAGCCGTCTGGAACCACTTTCATGCAACTGGCGGCGGATGTTACCCCGCCCCTATGCCTGCCGCAACGAAGAAAAACGCCGGTCGGCGTTATCCACCGACCGCCGGCGCCGGAGGACGGCGCCGGGAAAACCGATCAGGGGGGAACGGTCGTTGCGGCGGCCGGCAAGGCGCGGGCTGGCTCAGTCCGCAATTCCACTTCGGTAAGCGCCACGTTGGGCGTGTTGGGCGGGAAACGAAACCCGAGGCGCACCGGACCGGGTTTGAGCGGTAAGGCCACGTAGTAGGCCTGCTTGCCCTCTTCCAGCGGGAACTCGCCGGCCGGCGCTTCGTCCATGGCGACGGCCACCCGTCCCGATCCCGTGGAAACGACGTTCAAACGGACCAGCGCGGCGCTCCCGGAATCGGCCGGAACTTGCGGCAGCGCCACCGTGCGTGGCGCCGGAAACGACGGCAACACGACTTTCCCCGGCAGCCAGTTTTCCGGCGGCAGCGGCGGATCGACTTCCAATTGGCGCAACTTGTAGGGTCCGAACAAATGCCAGACTGGCGTACCGGCTTCGAACCGGCGCATGGCCATTTCCTTTGCCCGGGCGGATTCTCGGAACGGCGTCGGGGCCCACGCCACGTCCGGTTTGTAGAGCAGGCGCTCGTTGAAGACGAAGATCGCCACGCGGCGGTTGGCGAATTGCGCCAAGCGTCCCCAGCGCGCCATGAATTTAAGGATTTCGTGCGCGCCGCCCGTCCGCAGGAAAACGCTGGGGGCCACGCCGAGTTCGTAGGCCAACTGGTGCGGCAGGTTGGCGTGCGGACAACCGTAGCGCTGGGGCGTGTCCAGGAAACTGTCGCCGATCAACAATACCGGCGATTCTTCCGGCAATTCCAACGGGTTGCCGGCTTCGTCGAGAATCTGCCGGCAGGGATACCGTTCCCGGGTTTCGATGAGGGCGGGACGATTCGCATCCCCGTAGTACGCCTCCCGCCTTCCGAACGCGTGGCGCGCACCGGCGAAACGGTAGCGCCCCAAGCGTCCCGCCAAGGCCGCGGCGGCCTCTTGCAGCGCGCCGAGCGCGGGATGTTCGTCGCCCACGTCGGAGTGGTAGAAAAACGGATATGGCGGGGCGCGCTCCTGGAACAACGGCAAAAGATCCAGTACCTCGATGCCGCGTTCCAGCAAATCCATGATCCAGCGGGCGCGGTCCGGTTGCAGCACTCCGTCTGGCGGGATCCGGCGAAGAAACGCCGGCGCCGCAATCTGGTCTCCCGAGGGAAACGGCACAACGAGGAGGTCCGTCCCCAGCGCGGTAAATTCGCGCTGCATGACCATCATGGCTTCCAGAAACGACCGGTACTCCTGGCGGGCGGGATCGAGGCGCCAAACCAAATCCGGATCGCCTGGATCCAGGGTCAGGCGGCCTTGGACCAACGGTGCGCCGCCGGCCGCTTCGGCCAGGGCGCCCAATTCCGCGCGCACGGGAGCCAAGTCCGCATGCCATTTGTCCCAGTCGTTGCCGTGCCCGGCCAGTTTTTCGCGCCAGCGCGCCAGATCGGCTTGGATGTCGGCTGCCCGCCGCGCGGCCATCTCGGGAAACGCCGGCGCCCGAGGAAAGTCCTCGGCACGCGCCGTAAAATCCTCAATCGGCATTTCCGGGGGCAGAACCGCTGCTGGCATGCGGTTTGATTCTTCGCGTTGGCTTTCCACGACGGCGTAGCAAGGCAACGACAAGTCGGCGATTTCATCCACCTGCTGCAGGCTGCGGTATTCTTCGGACATCTCCTCGAACGGCCGCAGAGTCGTCCGCAGCCGATCGCCGGCTTGATACGCGGCGGCCGGCGCCAACCGGTAATCGATGAAACCCGGAAAGATGCCCAGCAGCCGAGGCGGCAATTGCGTCTCGCCGGATGGAATCAACCGGAGTTCGGCAGCATACAAACAATCCTTGTAGGGACTCGTCCGGGGATCCGGCAACATGCTGCGCTGCACGATCTCCACCACGATCGGCATGCCGTCGGCCGCGTTCGCGGCCAGGGGCATCCCTCCGCGCAGCAACAGGATGGCGACGATCGCCAACCACCCCCATGGCCCAAGGCATCCCGCCTGCGGCAAGACAGTCTGCCGCCGCGCCGGCCATGTCCGCCCTTGGCTGGATTTCAAGAAGGCCTCTCGCGCCAAGGCCTCGGAATAGGTGGCAACCGTTTCAAAGTATGGTGGTGGGGGAAGGATTCGAACCTTCGAACTCATAGAGGTCAGATTTACAGTCTGATGCGGTTGGCCACTTCGCTACCCCACCACGGGGATTTTCAGGAAGACGGACAACTTGGTGGAGCAGAAGGGATTCGAACCCTCGACCCCTACGTTGCGAACGTAATGCTCTACCAACTGAGCTACTGCCCCAAGCGTCCTCGTCCTTGGCAATCAACGAGCGCGGAACGTACCAGCAGACGCACCCTCGCGCAAGGGGTTTTTTGCGGCCGCCGAGGTCAACGCCGCCGCGAGCCGCCGCGGCGGCCGCCGCCGCTTCCCGGCCGGGCTCCGCCGCGCCGGCCGAATCCGCCTTCCGGCGGGCGGGCGCGCCGCTTCTTTTCGAGCATCGGTTGGGGCAGCGGCGCCAGCCATTCCTCCGGCGGCGGCACGCATTTCAGGGGATGCTTCAGATATTCCTCGACGGCAGGGATGTAGTAGCTGTCGATTTCGTCGGCAAAGGTGATCGAAATGCCCTTCTCCCCCACCCGCCCGGTACGGCCGATGCGGTGGACATAGTCTTCGGCCTGCTCGGGAATGTTGAAGTTGACGATCAGGTCGATGCCGTCGATGTGCAGCCCCCGCCCGGCCACGTCCGTGGCCACCAAGAGCGGCACCCGCCCGCTGCGGAACTCTTCCAGCACCTTGACGCGCTTGCGCTGCTCCACCGCGCCGGACAACAGCGCGACGTCCATGCCCTGGTTGCGCAGGTTGTCGCAGAGCAGCTCCGTCGAATCCCGCCGGTTCCCGAAAATGATCGCGCGGGCGGGGTCCATGGTTTTCAGGATGTTGTAGACGATGCGGAACTTCTGCTCGGCGGTCACGACGTAGACGCGCTGGTCGATGGTTTCGGGCGCCACGTGCTGGGGTTCGATGTCCACCGTGACGGGCCGATGCGTCCACTGGGCGGCGAGGCGGGTGACTTCGGGCGTGAGCGTGGCGCTGAAGAGCATCGTCTGCCGCTCCTCCTTCGGCGGGCAGCCGTAGACGATGCGCCGGACGTCGGGAATGAACCCCATGTCGAGCATCCGGTCGGCCTCGTCGATCACGAGGATTTCGACCCGCGCGAAATCCACGTCCTGGCGCTGGCGGAAATCCAGCAGGCGGCCGGGGGTGGCGACCACAATGTCCACGTGCTTCTCGCGCAGGACGGCGCGCTGGCCCTGCATGTCCATGCCGCCGTAGACGGCCAGCACGCGCAAGCCGGCGTATTGGCCGAGGTCTTCCGCGTCCTGGGCAATCTGCATGCACAATTCGCGCGTCGGGGCCAGGATGAGGGCCCGCGGATAGCCCTTGCGGCGGTCCGGCGGGGCGGGATGCGCGAGCAGGCGCTTGAAAATCGCGAGCAGAAAGGCGGCGGTCTTGCCGGTGCCGGTCTGCGCGCGGCCGCAGACGTCCGTGCCGTCCAGCGCGAGCGGCAGGGCCTTGGCCTGGATGGGTGTGCAGTAGCGGAACTGCAGGTCGGACAAAGCGTGCAGCAACGGTTCCGGCAGCCCCAGATCGAGAAAGCGGACCTTCCCTTCGACGGCGGGCACCTGGTAATCGGCCGGATCCCAGGGGGCGGCGGGCGGCCGTTCGCGCGGCGGGGCGCCGTGGTGGCGCCGTGGCGGGGGCGGCGGGGCGTGTGGGCTGCGCTTGTTGCGCGGGCCGCGCGCCGGCAGGGGTTCGCCGCCTCGCGGATTTTTCTTTTCGGCGCCGGCCGGGGACGCTGG
>JAKLIL010000449.1 GCA_022709625.1 Verrucomicrobiota bacterium | reverse complement strand
CGAGGCCCAGCGCGGCCAGCACGGGTTCGACGTCGCTGCGCAACGCGCCGCTGCACAGGCCCGCGGGTCCGGCGGCGGCGCAGGCGCGGACCAGTTCGGCGGCGCCGGGAAACGCGGGCACGCGGCCGGCGGCGGCGTGGCGCGCGAACAACTCGGCCTTGCGCGCGATGCGCCGGCGGATTTCTTCCGGCGTGGCCGCGAGGCCGGCGCGCGGCAGCAGGACGGCAAACGCGCCGCGGTCGTCGAGACCCATCAAATGGGCGCGGTAGAACTCCCAGGACGTTGCCGGCCCGGCCCCCTCCAGCGCTTCCACGAGGGTTTCGTGGTGGAGGCGCTCGCTGTCGACGATGACGCCGTCGAAGTCGAACAGGACTGCCGCGGGGCGGGCCATCTCAGCGCAGATCCCCGTTGCCGTGGATCTTGCCGGCCTGCTTGCGGGCGGCCAGCTTGGCGAGGTTGCCGGCGGCGATCGCGGCGAGTTCCAGCCCGAGCTCCGACGACAACGCGGCGACGTACCAGAGGACGTCGCCGAGTTCCTTGGCGATCAGGGCCTTCCGTTCGGGGCTGATTATGCCGCCTTCGTCGCGGATGGCTTTCTTCAGTTTTTCGCAGATTTCGCCGGTTTCGCCGGCGAGGCCGAGGGCGGGGTAGACGAAGTTGCCTTCGTTCAAGCCCGGATAGACGGCGGTCGTGCGCGCTTGTTTCTGGTATTCGGCGAAGGTGAGCATGGGGAATCTCCTGGGGTTGGGCGGGGTTGCGTCACGTGGCCGCAGGCGCGGGGGAATCGCCGCCGGGGGGCCGGGTCTTCCAGCGCTTGTGCAGCCAAAGCCATTGGTCGGGATAGCGGCGGATTTCCGCCTCGATGATCTTCGTATAGGCCGCGGTATGGGCGCGGATGGTCTCGGCCGCGCGGTCCGGGGGCGGCTCGATGGGCGCGCGGACCTCGACGAGATGCCGGCCGTCGGGCAGGCGGCGCATGAACACCGGCACGACGGGGGCGCCCGTCTGGGCCGACATGAAGGCGAGGCCCGGCGTCGTGGACGCGAGCCGGCCGAAGAAATCCACGAACACGCCTTGGTTGCCGGGCCGGTTCTGGTCGATCATGAAACCGACCAGGGCGTTGTCCCGCAGGGCGCGCACGCTGGCGCGGTAGGCGTTGCGGGCGGGGATGCCGTTGACGCCGGCCTGCCGCTGCAAATCCCACCAGATGGCGTTGAGGGTCTTGTTCTTCAGCGGCTTGGCGATCGCGGCGAGCGGGTAGCCGAAAAGCTTGGGCACCTCGAGGGCCAGCAAGGGGTAATTGCCGAAATGGGCGATCAGGACCAGCACGCCTTTGCCCCGCGCGAGCGCCGTCTTGACATGGTCCTCGCCGCGGACTTCGAGGCGCGCGGATAATTCCCGGGCACGGCCGCCCGCGAAACGAACCAGTTCCATCGCGTTGAGGGCCTGGTGGCGCCAAACCGCCGCGTAGATGGCTTGCCGTTCGCGTTCGGTTTTTTCGGGAAAGGCGCGGGCCAAGGCGTCCAGCGTCGGTTGCCGGCGCACGCGCACGGCATGCGCCAGCAGCCAGCCCCAGTGGCGGGCCAACGCCAGCGCCCAG
>JAKLIL010000448.1 GCA_022709625.1 Verrucomicrobiota bacterium | reverse complement strand
ATCGGAGCCGACGTGACGCTGGGCGCCAATGCCGTGGTGCTGGGACCGGCTCGAATCGGCAATAAATGCAAGATCGGGGCCGGCGCCGTGGTCATATCCGATTTCCCCGACCATTCCGTGTTGGTGGGGGTACCGGCGAGAAACGCCAAGGAAGGCCGGCAGGCAATGGGCAACACGGCTGAGAAACCACGGCCGCCTGTTTAAGTTCGGCATGGGTCGACGGCGGCCGAACGCGACGCTATTCTTTTCCATCATGCATGTGCTCTACTTTCACCAGCACTTTTCGACGCCCGCCGGGGCTACCGGTACGCGCTCCTACGAAATGGCTCGGGCACTGGTCGGTCGCGGGCACCGGGTGACCATGGTCTGCGGATCTACGGGCGTTGGGTCCTCCGGTCTCGCCGGCGAACCCCGCCGCGGGCTGCGGGAAGGCATGGTGGACGGGATCAGCGTCAAGGAACTATGCCTGCCATATTCGAACCGTGATGGGTTCGTGAAACGCAGCGCCACGTTCCTGCGCTACGCGTGGCGGAGCGTGGGAATCGCCTGGCGCACCGACTACGACTTGCTGTTCGCCTCCTCGACGCCGCTCACCGCGGGAATACCCGGCATCGCCATGCGGATTCTCAAGCGGCGCAGGCCGTTCGTTTTCGAGGTGCGCGACCTGTGGCCGGAACTGCCGCGGGCCATGGGCGTCATCGCCAATCCGCTGGCGCTGGCTGCCCTGTCCGCCTTGGAGTGGGCCTCGTACCGCGCCGCCGACGGGTGCATCGGATTGGCGCCGGGCATCGTGGCGGGTATTCGTCGGCGTTCCGCGCCAACCGCGCCCGTCGCGCTGGTTCCGAACGGGTGCGATCTGGATCTGTTTCGTCCCGTCCCGAAACCGCGGACGGGTGCGCCGGGCACATTGCGGGCCGTGTTCACCGGTGCGCACGGCATGGCCAACGGACTCGCGGCCGTGCTGGACGCCGCCGCGGAATTGAAGCGCCGTGGGCGGGCCGGTATCTTTTTGGAGTTCATTGGCGAGGGCAGACTCAAGCCGGAACTCGTCGCGCGTGCCGCGCGCGAAGGCCTCGACAACTGTCGGTTCCGCGATTCCATCCCCAAACGCAAGTTGGTCCAGATCCTGCGGGAAATGGACGTGGGCTTGATGGTGTTGGCCGACGTGCCCGCCTTTTACCGCGGCACTTCGCCCAACAAGTTCTTCGACTACATCGCCTGCGGCCTGCCGGTACTGAACAACTATCCCGGCTGGCTGGCGGAGATGATCGCCGCGCATGAGTGCGGGCTGGCCGTGAAACCCCGCGATCCGGCCGCGTTCGCCGATGCGCTGATCCGTCTGGCGGATCATCCGGATGAACGGGTGCGGATGGGCGTGAACGCCCGGCGGCTGGCCGAACAAGAGTTTGCCCGGGACGTCTTGGCCGAACGGTGGGTGGCCTTTCTGGAAAGGATTTTCGCGGAGAGCAGGCGATGAATATCATCTCGGTGGTTGGCGCGCGGCCCAATTTCATGAAGATTGCGCCGTTCGTGCGCGCGGTGGAAAAACACAATGCGGCGGCGGCCGGCCGGCCGCCGCGCCTGGAACACATTCTCGTCCA
>JAKLIL010000447.1 GCA_022709625.1 Verrucomicrobiota bacterium | reverse complement strand
TTCCAATAATACCAGGGCGCCACGACCAGCCCGAGACCCAGACCAACCAGCAGCAGGTTGCGCCACTCCCGGCGCAACAAGAACGGCAGCAGAAGCGCCGCCGCCAAAGCCAGGCCGGCGGTGCGGGTCAGGCAGGCCAACCCGCCGCAACAGCCCAAAACGAACGCCGCCCAACCCCCGTGCCGTTCGCGGCCCGCCAACCAAAGGCTCGCATACGCCAACAGGATGAACAGCATGTCCGCCATGACGAACGAAGCGAACGACACGAAACCCACGGCGCACATCCCCAGGCCGGCACCAAGACCGGCGGCCCGCGTTGGCCGTTTGGTTCCCGACAAGACCAGAACCACCAGCGCGGCCGACAACGTGAACAGGACATTGCCGAGGCGCTTCACCCATGCCACGGGATGGGCAGTGGTCCGAACGACCGCCGCAATCAGCGCCGGATAGAGGGGCGGCGTGAGCGTTTCCGGCGGCATCTCCGGATGGGAATACTGGCGCAGTCCGGCGCCGTTCGCGAGAGAGAGTCCCAAGCAGTAGTACCGCGCGTCGTCGCCCGTCCGCCAAGTGGAACTGTAGAACAAGACGGCCAGAACCGCGGCCAACACCCCCACCCCCAGCGCGGCCAAGCCGCGCTGGCGCGCGGGGGGCAAGGCGCGCCACCGGGAAAACATCCTTGCGCCGATCTTCATTGGATGCCGCCGGCAGCCGGTTTGGCCAACCGGCCTCCCCGCCTCATTTCTTCAAGACATCCGCCAGCGCCTGGCACACGCGATCCTGCTCCGCGTCGCTCAAGTGGTAATGGATGGGCAGCAGCAGGCCCCACAGACGGCCCCGTTCGCTCTCCGGCAGACAACGGCAGCGGAGCGGAGCGCAACCGCAGGTGCGCCGATCCCCGGCGCATTTCCAGGGTTCGATTTGGTAGGCTTTTTCCATGTGAGACGTATGCACGCCCCGGCGCGTGGCCACGCCGGCATCCAGCATCCGCTGCATCACGGCCAACTGGTCCAGCCGTTGGGGCAGCAGAATGCAATAGGATTGCCAGTTGGCCCGGGCCCAAGGCGGCTCGACGGGCAACTGGATTTCATCCATGCCTTTCAAAAGCCGGTGGTAGCGGGCGGCCAGTTCCTGGCGTTTGCGCACGATCTCGGGCAGTTTTTTCAGTTGGGCGCGGCCCACGGCCGCCTGGATGTCCGTCAGCCGGTAGTTGTAGCCCAATTCGACGTATTCTTCGAATTCGACCGTTTTCGCACCGTGGCGGGCGTCTGACGACATGCTCATGCCGTGGCAACGCCAGCGGCGGAACTGGGCGTCGTACTCCGAATTGTTCGTGGTGATCATGCCCCCGTCGCCGGTGGTGATCACTTTGCGGGCATGGAAGGAGAAACAGGCGACGTCGGCATGGGGCCGGCCGATCTTCTCCCACCGGCCGTTCCAGAGAATTTCGCTGCCGATCGCGGGGGCGGCATCTTCCACCACCTTGAGCCCGCGCCGGGCGGCGATCTCCAGAATCGCGGCGAGGTTGCAGGGCATGCCGATTTGGTGGACGCACAAAATGGCCTTGGTCTTGGGCGTGATCGCCTTCTCGATTTGGGCGGGAT
>JAKLIL010000446.1 GCA_022709625.1 Verrucomicrobiota bacterium | reverse complement strand
GGCAAGAAGGTCCTCTTGGTCGCCGGCGATATCCGCCGCCCCGCCGCCGTGGACCAGCTCGAAATCCTCGCCAAGCAGGCCGGCGCGGGCATCGTCAAGCCGGAGCCGGGCGAAAGCGTGCCCGCCCTCGGCCGCCGCGCCTTCCAGTTCGCCCGCCAAAACTACTACGACGTCGTCCTCTACGACACCGGCGGCCGGTTCCAGATCGACGCCGAACTGGTCGCGGAACTGAAAGCCCTGCGCGCCGCCGTCGAACCGCGGAATGTCGTGTTGGTGCTGGATGCCGCCATCGGGCAGGAATCCGTCAACGTCGCCAAGACCTTCCACGAGGCCGTCGGCCTGACCGGCCTGATTTTGACGAAGCTCGACGGCGACGCCCGCGGCGGCGCCGCGCTTTCCGTCGTTTCCGTCGCCGGCTGTCCCATCCTGCGCATCGGCACCGGCGAGCGGCCGGAGGATTTGGAGCCGTTTTATCCCGACCGCCTGGCCTCGCGCATCCTCGGCATGGGCGACGTTGTCGGCCTCGTGGAGAAGGTCCAGGAACACCTCGACATCGGCGCAGCCGAAAAGATGCAGGAGAAACTCCGCACGAAGCAGGGGTTCGATTTGAACGATTTCCTGTCCCAGATGCGGCAGCTCCGGAAGATGGGACCGCTGGGCAAGTTGCTGGAGATGATGCCCGGCGCCGGCGCCCTCCCGGGCGACATGCGCGCCCGGATCGAAAACGATTCCGGCGGGCAAATGAAGAAGACGGAGGCCATCATCCTGAGCATGACGCCCCGCGAGCGCCGCCACCCCGACTTGATCGACGCCAGCCGCCGCAAGCGCATCGCCCGCGGCAGCGGCCGCCAGGTCAGCGACGTCAACGAGCTGCTCCGCGGTTTCCGCCAGGCCCAGCAAATGGCCCGAAAAATGAAGCAGATGCGAAAAAGATTGCCGAAAGGCGGACTTTTCGGATAGAAACTCCGCCCATTCGACCCTGCCCGGGCCTCGATATGGTTTGGCCGCGCCCGGGGCGGCAACATCAGGAAAGCACAAGGAACCGACATGTCAGTTAAAATCCGCCTCCGCAGAATGGGCGCCAACAAGAAGCCCTTCTTCCGCATCGTCGCAACGGACATCCGCAGCGCCAACGCCGGCAACTTCCTCGAAGAACTCGGCTGGTACGAACCCGGCAAGAAGACCGACAACTACAAGCTCGACCTCGCCAAGGCCGAGGCTTGGCTCGCCAAGGGCGCCCAGCCCAGCGAAACCGTGGCCATCCTCATCAAGAAGAGCCGCAAGTCCGCCACGACCCCCTAGGCCGCGCGGTCTCCCCGGTTTTTCCCCTCCCGTTTTCCCTCTTCTCCCTCCGAGGATCCCATGAAAGAATTGATCGAATACGTCGTCAAGGCCCTGGTCGACCATCCCGACGATCTGCGCATCACGGAAATCGACGGCGAGCGCACCGTGGTGTTCGAACTGCGCTGCCATCCCGAAGACGTCGGCAAAGTGATCGGCAAGAGCGGCAAGACCGTCGGCGCGCTCCGTACCCTGCTCGGCACCGTCGCGGCCCGGCAGAACCGCCGCGCCATGCTCGAAGTGGTCGAATAGGCCGCGGCT
>JAKLIL010000445.1 GCA_022709625.1 Verrucomicrobiota bacterium | reverse complement strand
GCAATGGCCAACGCCTTGTCGCGGCCGGCCGCTTCGATGCTCGCCACGCGCCCCGTGCCGTCCACGTGGCCGCTGACCAGATGGCCGCCGAGCGGATCGCCAACGCGCAGGGCCCGTTCCAGATTCAGCCGGGAACCCGGCGATTTCGCGCGCAAGGCGGTTTTGTCCAGGGTCTCTGCCAGCAGGTCGAACGTCAACGCCTCCCCGCGGACTTCAACCAACGTGAGGCACACTCCGTTGACGGCAATGCTTTCGCCGATCGCCGGGGGCGCAGCGAAGCGGGCGGACAGCGTCAACCGACCGGCCGCGCCTTGAAAGGCGATTTGATCCAGACGCCCGGTTTGTTGGATGAGCCCCGTGAACATTCAATCCTCCCGGTCCTGCGGGACCAGCCGCACGAAGACGTCCGCACCGATGGACCTGATCTCCCGGCAGGCGAAGCGCGGCGCTTCCGCGAGCCGCCACCGGGTCTGTCCCATGGCCCCGACCGGGCCGCCGACGCAGACGGGGGAGAAAAAAACGTTCAACTCGTCCACCAGCCGGGCCCGGATCAATTCGCCGGCCAAAATCCCGCCGCCTTCGCATAGGACGCGCAGGATACCGAGTTTGCCTAGTTCCGCCGCCAATGCCGACAACAGCCGTTTGGGCGGCAATGTCCATACGGCGACCCCTTGGCGGCGCAACTTCCGCGCAAGGGCCGGTTGCCAGCCCTTCGGCGCGGCTACGATGGTACGGGCGGCATGGGCATCGGTGAACACTTGGGCCGCAAGGGGCAGGGGCCCGCGGCGCACGGCCACAACCCGCCAAGGGGCGCGTCCTTTGTCCGGCCGGGGCCATAACGAAGGATTGTCGCGCCGGACGGTGCCGGCCCCGACCAGAATCGCATCGGCGGCTCGCCGCATGGCTTGGACCTCGGCGCGGGCGGCGGGCCCGGTGATCCAGCGCGAGGCATGGGCGAAATCGGCGATGCGGCCATCGACGGAGAGACCGAGTTTAAGCGCGACGAATGGCCGCCGGCGGTGCAATCGGCAGGCAAAGGGCGCAATCAGTTCCGCGGCTTCCGGGGCACAGACGCCGGATTCAGCCTGAACGCCTGCGTGGCGCAACGCGCGCACTCCCTTCCGTCCATTCTGGGGATTGGGATCGAGGGTGCCCACCACGACCCGGGCAACACCGGCCCGTACGATCGCCGTTGTGCAAGGGGGCGTGCGACCGAAGGTCGAGCAGGGTTCCAAGGTGACGTACAGCGTGGCGCCGCGGGCGGCGGCCCCGGCTTGCCGGAGAGCAAATATCTCGGCGTGGGGCCCGCCGGCCTGTTTGTGCCAGCCTTGGCCGATTTTTTGGCCATGCTTGACCACGATCGCACCGACGGGCGGGTTCGGTCGCGTCAGGCCTTCTCCCCGCCGGGCCAAGGCCAGGGCTTGCCGCATCCATTTCAGATCGGATTCCGGAAGCGCCTTCATTTCGTGTCGTCCATATCCAATAGGGCGGCAACGAACATGGCGGGATCGAACGCAACGAGATCGTCCATGCCTTCGCCCAGGCCCGCATAGACCACGGGCAGATCCAGTTCCTGGCGCACGGCGAAGAGAAAACCGGCTTTGGAACT
>JAKLIL010000444.1 GCA_022709625.1 Verrucomicrobiota bacterium | reverse complement strand
CCGCGCCGTTTGTTCCGCCGAGCCGGCGCCGCAATAAAGCCAGTTCCACCCATTGGGCCGTCTTCACTTCAAGCCTGCGTTTCGGGCCAACACGAGGCCGAACTCCTGGCCCGCGGATGGGAACAATAGGCGCAGCGTTTTATCCAGAAACAGCAGATGGCGATTCAACGTGGGCAGCGGCCGCCCCAGATGCTGGTAACTGACGTACGCAAGAAGCCTAAACCCATCGAGGGCCCCAACAATGTCGTCCTTGTCGAATCCCAGCGGCTCCACGCGCCTTTCCGCATGCCAGGGCCGGGGCACCCAGAAATCAATCAGCATGCCCAAATCGGCTGTCGAAATTTCCCGCCGAATAATCCCGTGCTCAAGCAGCGCCCGCCCGACCCGCTTTCTTTCTTCGTCCCCCGTTTCGGCGCCAATCGGTCGCCAGCCCCGGGGCAGAACGCTCCGGCCCCAGCGATTGATCGCGGCAAGAGCTCCATCCGCGAAACGCCGGTTGGGCTCCTGGCCCAGAATCAAGACACCGCGCTCCCCGACCCTGTTCGCCAGCGACCGGAGACAGCGATAGGGGTCGGGCACGTGATGGAGCACCGAGTTTTCACACACGATGTGATAGCGTGCGTCCTCCTCCGGGAGTGCGGCGAGCGTGCCGTAGGTCTTGTACCCGACGCCCTGGGCGTCGAACTTGCGGCACGCCTTTTCCCGCATGGCGGCGCTGGGTTCGACGAGGGTCACTCCGGCGATGCGCTCCGGCCCAAAGCATCGCACGATCTGTTCGGCGGCAAACCCGGTCCCGGCGCCGAAATCGAGTATGTTCAAACGTTGGTGCGGATCGAATACACGCGCCGCGCATGGCAGCAAGCTCTGCCAGATCCGTTCGTTTTCCAGATGGATGTTCTTATGGCGCTGCTCGTATTCGTTGGCCGCGACGTCGTGATGGATGCGATTGACCTCCCTGACGAATTCATCCGGCTCCAATTCGGTCCCGGTATCCGCCATGACGCGTCGCAGCCAAGCCGAAGGCGTGGCTCCAGCGTGCCGCCGATCTTCCGATGTTGCCGGCCGATGGTGCATTGTTTGCGCGCCAATTGCGGCGGGGGGAGTATTCCCGATCCGCGAAGGGCTTGTTTCGCCTAGCGTCCCCGTTTGGCTTCCCAGGCGGCCTCGAGGTATTTCTCCGTCGCCTCGGCAACGACCGGGCGGGAATAGAGCGATTCGACCCTCTGTCGCGCTGCCTGCCCCAAGCGCTTGCGCAGTTCCGGGCTGTCCAGCGCCTGCGCCATCCTGCGAGCCAGGTCTTCGGGATCTTTGTTGCGGCACAGCAAGCCGGACACCCCATGCTCGATGATTTCGGCTGCCGGCGGTCCGTCGCTGCGGAGAACCGGGGCGGCGCAGGCCATGGCTTCGATGGTGGTCCGGCCGAAGGATTCGTAGTGGCTAGGCAGGACCACGATACCGGCCTTGCGGTAGTAGTCGGGCAACTGGTCGTTCGGTACATGGTCCCGAAACTCCACGTGGTTTGCACACGCTTGCGGATAGCGGCGGCGGATCACGTCCCGAAACCGAGGCTGGCCATCGTAGCCCACCCCGTCCCGGCCTATCATCACCATG
>JAKLIL010000443.1 GCA_022709625.1 Verrucomicrobiota bacterium | reverse complement strand
GGCGGCCAGTAGGGCGTCGATGTCGCCCGGGGTTGGCCAGAGGTCGCGCAGGAACACGGCTTGGCCGTCGGCGCCCGTGCCCAGCGGTTCGGCGTCGAGATCCACGTCCACCCGGCCGGCCAGCGCGAAGGCCACCACCAGCGGCGGCGAGCAGAGATAGTTGGCCTTGCAGGCCGCATGGACGCGGCCTTCGAAATTGCGGTTGCCGGACAGCACCGCGGCGACCACCAGTTCGTTTTCGCGAACGGCATGGGCGACGTCGTCGCGCAGCGGACCGCTGTTGCCGATGCAGGTGCCGCAGCCGTACGCGGCGACGCCGAAGCCCAGTTGTTCCAGTTTGGCCAGCAAGCCGGTGTGGCGCAGGTAGGTCGTGACGACGCGCGAACCGGGGATCAGCGAGGTTTTGACGTAGTCCGGAACGCGCAGCCCGCGGGCGACCGCCTTGCGGGCGAGCAATCCTGCCGCCAACAGCAGCGCGGGATTGGACGTGTTGGTGCACGACGTGATCGAGGCGATGGCCACGGATCCGTGGCGCAATTCCGAACCGTCGGGCAAGCGCGCGGCCGCGGCCATCCGCCCGGCGGGAATCCCGAAGCCACCTTGGTCGGGCGCGGCCGTCAGCGCCGCGCGGAACCGGCTCTTGATGGCGCCGACGGGTTGGTGGTCGTGGGGTTTCTTGGGTCCGGCCACGGAGGCCGCGACGCTGGCCAGATCCAGTTCGACGACGCGCGAGTAGCGCGGCTCCGGGGCGTTGGGTTCGAAAAAGATCCCTTGCAAGCGCGCGTATTGTTCCACGAGGGTGCACTGCGCGGCCGGCCGGCCCGTCATGCGCAGATAGGCGACGGTTTCGGCGTCGATGGGGAAGAAGCCCGTGGTGGCGCCGTATTCCGGCGCCATGTTGGCCAGAACGGCGCGGTCGGCCAAGGACAGGTTGCCCAGGCCCGGTCCGAAATACTCGACGAACTGGCCGACGACGTTGTGGCGGCGCAGAAGCTGCGTCGCGACCAGAGCGAGATCCGTGGCGGTGACGCCCGGACGCAAGGCGCCCGACAAGCGCACGCCGGTCACGACGGGCGCCAACAGGGCAATCGGCTGGCCGAGCATCGCGGCTTCCGCCTCGATGCCGCCGACGCCCCACCCGAGGACGCCCAAGGCGTTGACCATGGTGGTGTGCGAATCGGTGCCCACCAGGGTGTCGGGATAGGCCAGGCAGGTGCCATCGGCTTGCGCGTCGGAACGGATGCCGTCGGCGAGGAATTCCAGATTGACCTGGTGGCAGATGCCGACGCCCGGCGGCACGATCCGCAGCTTCTGGAAGGTCTGCTGGCCCCAGCGGAGGAATTCGTAGCGTTCGCGGTTGCGCTTGAATTCGAGTTCGACGTTTTTTTCCAGCGCGTCGGGAGCGGCCCAGCAATCGATCTGCACGGAATGGTCCACGACCAGATCGACGGGCACCAGCGGTTCGACGCGGGCGGGATCGCCGCCCCGGCGGACCACCTCCGCACGCAGGCTGGCCAAATCCACGACGCAGGGCACGCCGGTGAGATCCTGCAGCAGGACCCGGGCCGGCAGGTAGGGAATCTCTTCGGCGGAGGGTTGGCCGGGTTGCCAGCGGGCCAAGGCCTCCACGTGGCTCCAGCGGTAGGCCGGAT
>JAKLIL010000442.1 GCA_022709625.1 Verrucomicrobiota bacterium | reverse complement strand
GTAAGCGCCGCAAGCCTGT
This sequence comes from Verrucomicrobiota bacterium, assembly GCA_022709625.1. Lineage (GTDB taxonomy): Bacteria > Verrucomicrobiota > Kiritimatiellia > CAIQIC01 > Lenti-01 > Lenti-01. The sequence continues at coordinate 1,654 of JAKLIL010000442.1, read as the reverse complement.
GGGAAATCGCCGTCAAAGTAAGCATTGGCAAGCTCACGTTGACGGAACCCTTCGTGGTGATTGTCCCGTGGGACCGGCACCAAAAAGGGAGCCGGTTCGGCAGGCAGGACGGTACCAGCTGACGGGGTGAAGCTTCTTGTCTACTTCGCCGGTTTCCTTCCGTGGAATGGTCTCCTTCGAAAGGTGAACGAGCTCCAATTGGTCTCCTTCCTTGTTTCCTTCCCCTTTTCTCGATTCGGACAGGGCGCCGATGACGAAGGCCTGAACCAGGGGCGATGGCAGGCGGACCCCGGCCATAGGCGGATCGCAGGCGGCCGGTGTATAGTGGACGATCCATCGCCAGCAGGGGACCACGGGAAGTGCGTCCCATAACAGAAAAGTGCCCGAAGGACTGAAGGCCAGTCCCTCGGGCGGCCCCACGGGGAGTAACCAGCTCCCCAGGGACAAGATCAGCTTATCGTTTCCCCTCCACCCTCGCCTAGGACCCGCCGATTTCCGCCCCGGATTTGTCACGGGAAGGACTGTGGCCGCGTGTTTTCACCGCGGTCGTCAAACCATCGTTTTTGTGGGCAGCTGGAATGCCCGCAGGCGCTGCGCCGCTGGCAGAATACCAAACGTCAACGTCGGCTCCGGAGCCAGGTGAAGAACCAACAGAAACACGCGGAGGCGGAACGTCAGCGCCGTTGTCGCCAACGTGAGGCGAAGACGGCAGGCGTGGGCGTAGCTCCGCCTGCACCGCCCGTTGTGCAGGACGAGGCGACGCCGCGCGCGTGGTCACGCAGCGGAAGAATTCCTCACGATTTTTGCGATCGTCCGGGCTGCTACGATCCGCTGTGCGGCGTTCGTCGCGGTCCCACTCAGTACTGCGCCGGAGACTGTCGGCAGGCCGAACGCCGGGTGCAGGACCGGGAGCGCAAGTTCAAGGCTCGCCAGAAGAAAGCGGCTCAACCAGAGGCGCAGGAGCAGAAGCCGGCAGCTCCCGCCAGAACCCCGCGGACGATCAGCGCAGCGGAGTGGAGACGCTACCTCGAAGTAGTGGCCCGTTTGCCGCCGCGCGTCCGTACCTCTTCGACGCCGGCCGACGCGGGCCTATCTTCTCGCGACCGAACTGAGCTTCCGGATCTTCCTGAGGAGGTCTCCGAACATGATCCACAAACATCTCCTGGTCCCCGACCGCGTGCGCCGCCCTCCGGCGGAGGGTTTTTCTTGGGTTGACCGACGTTTTCTGCGCGACTTTGCTGCGCAGTTGTCGGGCGACGCGGTGTTCTTGTACTTCTTCCTGGCCGCGGTGAGCGACCGGCAGGGGCTGTCGTTTTACAACGACTCCACGCTGGCCGTCCGTTTGCGGGTGCGGGAAGAGGCGCTGGTCGCGGCGCGCGACGAACTGGTGGTTTACGACTTGGTGGCGTACCAGGCGCCGCTGACCCAAGTCTTGTCGCTGCCGCGGGCGCGCGTGGAACGTGCCGGCCCCGCGGCGTTGCAGGAACTGCTACGCACGCTGGCCGATGAGGAGCACTCGGCCGCGGCCAGGAGGAACCCATGAACGTCGCCCTGTGGGCGGAGATCCGCCGCCTGTCGGAAATCGAAAAACTCTCGCAACGGCTCATCGCCCAACGGTTGCATTGCAGTCGCCGGACCGTGAAGAGAGCCTTGG
>JAKLIL010000441.1 GCA_022709625.1 Verrucomicrobiota bacterium | reverse complement strand
GTTTCCGCCGGATTACTTCAATTCGTCCAGCAGAGCCAACAAGGCGCGACGGCTGGCGGCGGCTCCGTATTGCGCCACGCAGCGAGCCCGAGCGCGTTCGCCCAATTGCCGCGCTTCCTCGGGACGTCCGAAAATCGCACGGTATGCGGCGACCACTTGATCCTCCCGTTGGGCCGCGGCCAGATACCCGCAGCCTTCCAGGACTTCCGGCAAATCGGAAACGGCGCTCGCCACGATGGGCTTGGCCATGGCCATGGCTTCGAACACCTTGCAGGGCATTTGGCTTTGCGCCAGTACCGTATCCGCCAGCGGGACGATCAGCGCATCGCCAAGCCCGAGGTAGAGCGGCATGTCGTCGTGGATCGCTTTGGTCGCCGCGGCATCCGTGGCCGGACACTGGATCAAATGGCCGTATGCGGGATGCTGCATCAATTGCCGCACGTGTTCGTTCAGTGGCCCGAGGATCAACAGCGCGCAGTCCGGGCGCCCCAAGCGGGCCAAGGCCGAAGCGTACAATTCAACCCCCTTGTGCGGACGAACAACGCCGCCAAAAACCACCAAGCGCTTGCCCTGTAGTCCGAGCCGTTGCTTGAGCGCGGCCACGCGCTCCGGATCCTGGGGGCCATAGCGGTCCGTATCCACGCCGACGTGGAAAACGCGGCCATCGAATTTCCGCTGCAGGAAGCGGGTCGTCCCCAGTCGCAAGTCGGCTTCGGGCAGGCGTCGCTCGACCCATGGCACGTACACGTTGTTGCACGGATGCAACCAATCGCGGGCCCAATTCCGCAGGCGTTCGCCGCGGGTCCACGACGCCGAGACCGCGCCGTCCCATTCGTCCAAATAGACGACCACGCGGCAGCCGCGCTCGCGCTTCGCCAGCAGCGCCGCCGGCACCGTACTGCCAAAAGCCTTCATGGCGACCACCATGTCGCCCCGTAGCGCGCGCGACAATTTGCGGACTTCGCGGAAATATTCCGGCAACCGGTAGATTTTGGGACAATCCACCGGCCGGTATGCGAACTCCTGGGAATACATCGCGTTGGGTCGCCCCCACTGGCACGGGCCCACGATTTCCACTTCGTGTTCGCGACAGAGGTATTTGGCGAAACGCGCGGCAATGCCGACGATCGGCCACCCCAAATCGGGCACGAGAAAGGAAACCTTCATCGGGCACCGCCCCGTTGTTCCGCCAATGCCCGGCCGCTGGCATACGCGCGATCGGACCAGAGGTATTCCCAGGTGCCAAACAGGCCGGCGGTTTCGATTCCCTGCTTGCGCAACCAACTGCGCACATGGCGCACGGCCGGCGCGCGGTGCAGATCCGACACCACGTATGAAACGGGATGGCAGCGGATTTCCGCCGCCGCCACGGCCTCCGGGCCGAACCGCAGGATGCGTCCCAGATCGGCCACGGTTTGGTCGCGGACCTGTTCTTCGTCCGGACGCGCCTCCGCCGGCGCGAAGACTTCCGCCTGGATGGCGGTCCGCCCGTTTTTCGCGCCGGCCAGCGCAAACGGGAAAGAGACCCGCGAGGCCGCAACCTCCGGATCGTACACATAGAACCATTGCGCCGGACCGACCGACTCGCGTTCGACGAGGAAATTCACGCAGTAGTGCCGCAGGGCGCGCAGCTTGCCCGCCGCCTCGCGGACGTCCCGGGGCGCGTCCGGAATCATGGC
>JAKLIL010000440.1 GCA_022709625.1 Verrucomicrobiota bacterium | reverse complement strand
AGCCCGTATCCTGCCGGATATTGGATTGCGCGAGCGTTTTGCCCATCAGCCCCGCCGGGACCCTTCTCCGGAATATGTCCAGCCCCTCGGCCAGCATGACGATATCGGCGTTCTCGAGATAATTGAATATGGTGCTGGCCCCCAGCGTCGCGTACGACATGACGAAGTCCGCCCCCGCGCGGTGCAGCGTCGAGACATTGCGGTCGGCATTGGCCCGGCTGATGATCTGCATATCCGGGCGCAGGCTGCGACAATACTTGGTCAGATAAATATTGGTGGCGTCGTCGTGGGTGGTGATGATCGCCGCCGGCGCCCGTTCGATGCCCGCGCGCTTGAGCGTCTCGATGTCCGCCGCGTTGCCGAACACGCATTCCTTGAGCACCGCGGCGCCGGTCGACTCCCGGCTCTTGTCCACCACGACATAGTCGATGCCGCGCTCCTCCAGGGACATCGCGACCGCGACCCCGACGCGCCCGCCGCCGATCACGAGCGCGCGATCGGACGACACCTGGTAGATGCACATGAGCTCCTCGTACGTTTGCATCTGCTCTTCCGACCCGGCAATGACCAGGACCGTTGTCGGGGTGATCGCGGTGTCCGGTCCGGGGATGGCGAAGCGCCCCCGCTCCCAGATTCCGACGGCCGTCACGCCGGCGATCTCCCGCAGGCGGCTCTCGGCGAGGCTCTTGCCCACCAACGGGGTGCCCATGACGGGCGCCTCGGCGATCACCAATTCGTCGAAACGACCGATCACATTGGCCCGCCGGTCGCCGCCGATGGTCCGTCGGGCCAGGGAGCGCCCCAGCATGTCCGAAAGCTGCAGCACCAGCGTCGCGCCGGCCATCGTGAGGATGTCCACGGAATCCGGCGAATCGGCCGTACACACGACCGGCACGTCGGCGTTGATCTCCCGGACGGTGAAGGCGACATTGGTGTTCACCTCGTCGCTATTGGCGCCCACCACCATGGCCGCCTCGTTGGCGCGCATCAGGCGGTAGGTTTCCGGATCGTCGATATTGCCAACGGACGTCCGGAGACCCATGTCGTAAAAGTCCAGGGCGCGCTGTATGTCCTCGACCACCAGGGTATACTCGCGCCCATGGGCCGTGAGCTTGTCGATGAGGCTGGCCGTCACGGGATTGTAGCCGGTGATAATGACATGGTTCCTGACATGCGACGGCAGCTCGCGCGGCGTGCGGCTTTTTCGTTCCGCCTCGATCCAGGGCGCATAGAAAAACTGAATAAAGGTAAACGGCAGAAGGACCAGCAGGAAGATCACTCCCGAAAGGAGGACGATAAGGGAAAAGAACCTCCCCAGGTCCCCGGAAAAGGTGATATCGCCAAACCCCAGCGTGGACATGACCGTCAGCGTCCAATACAAGCCGGTGAGCCAGGAGTAATCCCGGCCCTCGTACTCCATGATGACGTGGAAGAGCACGCTGTAGATGGACGCCAGCACGGCCAGGACGGCGAGGAACTTGAGGAGGCGGACAACGTTCCGCCGTGTCCCCGCGCCTTGAAAGAAGTACAGAAGCTGGGACGGAAGGAATTTCACGGCGCTCCCCAACCCGGCGAGTCCACGGGGCGAGCATCGCCCATATCGCAAGGAGTGTCAAGCGGAAGCGGCCGCGGGCCGGGCGCGTCGCCGCACCCGGCATACCGGCGCCACGCGGGGGTGCTCAGGACCCCAGATGGTACGGGAT
>JAKLIL010000044.1 GCA_022709625.1 Verrucomicrobiota bacterium | reverse complement strand
ACGACGAAGAGTTCTAGGCTTCTCCGGCGTCCGCGGCACGGCGCCGCCCCGGGATTGGTCCCGCGGATTTCGTTCTTTTCCTGAACCCGCAAAACGGGTATGTGTCGATGCGAAAGGAATCGCCATGAAAACGCCTGATTTCCTCCGCTTGCTGGATGAGTTGCTGGAACTGCCGGCGGGCACCCTGAAGGGAGCGGAACCGCTCAAGTCGTTTTACCAGTGGGATTCGCTGGCCAACGTCGGATTCATTGCGCTGGTCGATCGGCACTTGGGAATGTCCGTCGATCCCGGCAAAATCGCGGCGGCGGAAACCGTGAAAGACCTGCTCGCGCTTGTGCAGGAAAAACTCGAATAGCCGCCGCCCCCAGGGCCATCCATGAATCCCTTTGATCTGTCGGGCCGGACCTATCTGGTGACCGGCGCCTCGTCGGGCATCGGGCGCGCGACCTGTTTGCTGTTGAGCGCGTGGGGTGCCCGCATCCTGGCGGTCGCGCGTCACGAAGACCGGCTGCGCGCCTTGATGGCGGAACTCGCGGGGACCGGCCATCTGTTCGAGCGCGCGGATTTCGAAACCGAGGAGGACTGGGCCGCCGCAGCCAAGGAATGGGCCGAGCGACATGGCCGGCTCCACGGGCTTGTGCATGCGGCCGGCGTGCAAACCACCGAACCTCTGCGGATGCTGGATGCGCAATCCTTCCGCCGCATGTGGAACATCCACGTCCGAGCGGCAATGCTGTTGACCAAGGGCTTCGCCTGCAGGTCGGCTCATGCGGAAAACGGCGGCAGCGTGGTGTTCATTTCCTCCATCCTTGCGTTGGTGGGCCAGCCGGCCATTTCCAGCTACGCCGCCACCAAGGGGGCGCTGGTCTCGGCCGTTCGCGCCTTGGCCATCGAACTTGCTCGGGAACATATTCGCGTCAACGCCATCGCTCCCGGCTACGTTAAGACACCGATGTTTGAGGCCGTTCGCCAAACCCTGGGGGAGACCCAATTCACCGCCCTCAACCGGCTTCACCCTCTTGGCTTCGGCCAACCCGAAGACGTGGCCTACGCCGCGGGTTTTTTGCTGTCCGACGCGGCGCGCTGGATCACTGGAACCACCCTTGTCGTCGATGGCGGCTTCACCGCGCAATGAACGTCGACCGAAGAAAAAAGGGGGGAACGCCGTGAAAGCGATTCTGAAAGCGGTGGCATACCACGTCCCGGAGCGCGTGCTCGCCAACGCGGAGTTGGCGGCCGAGTTCCCCGAATGGACGGCGGAACGCATCGAGAACAAACTGGGCATCGTCGAACGGCGGATTGCCGGTCCGGACGAATGCGCCTCCGATCTCGGCTGCCGCGCCGCCGAAAAACTGTTCGCCGCCGGCGCCTGCGCGCCGGGCGACGTCGATTACCTGTTGTTTTGCACCCAAAGCCCGGACTTTTTCCTCCCCACAACGGCATGCCTGCTGCAGCACCGCCTGGGAATCCCGAAAACCGCGGGGGCCTTGGATTTCAATCTCGGCTGTTCCGGATTCGTGTACGGTCTGGGCCTGGCCAAGGGACTGGTTGAAACCGGCCAGGCCCAGCGGGTGCTCCTGGTTACCGCGGAGACCTACAGCAAGTTCATGCATCCGCGCGACAAAGGCGTCCGCACCCTGTTCGGCGACGGCGCGGCGGCCACGCTGGTGGAGGGCGTGTCCGCCGACGGCCGACCGGGCAGCCTGGGCCCGTTCGTCTACGGCACCGACGGCAGCGGAGGCGGCGCGTTGTGCGTGCCGGCCGGCGGATTGCGCGCTCCCCACGCCGGGGAGCACCAGACTCCCGGCCACCCCTTCCCCGACTCGGCCCTGTTCATGGACGGCGGCGCCATCTTCAATTTCACCCTCAAGGTCGTCCCCGAATCCCTGCAGGCGCTGCTGGCCAAGGCGGGCGTGGCCTTCGCGGCGATCGATCTGTTCGTTTTCCACCAGGCCAACGCCTACATGCTCGATTTCCTGCAGAAGAAATGCGCCATTCCGGACGACAAATTCTACTTGTGCCTGAAACCGTTCGGCAACACCGTGTCTTCCACCATCCCCATCGCGTTGCACCATGCCCGGAAAGAAGGCCGCCTCCAGCCCGGCGCCAAAGTGGCGGTGATCGGCTTCGGCGTTGGACTCTCCTGGGCTTCGGCCCTGATCGAATGGGCCGGCTGATGCCGCGGCCCCCCGCCAGCCGGCCGGACGGGCCCCGAGGCCAACCATGAGCGCGGATTTCCTGGCTCCGGCCGACGCCTCCGTGCACCTCAGCGCGGAACTGCCAGCGGACTGGCAAGAAGAAGTGGAAGAACTGCTTTTTTTCAATCCGCAACAAGCGGCCGTGGCGCAAAAAATCCTGGCGACGATCCGCGCCTTCGGCATGCCCCGCGTCGCGGTGGCCGACGACCACCTGCAGGTCGTGCTGGGCGACGGCGTGGTCCTCGGCACCCTGTTCGCGCGGGTCCCCACGCCGGAAGGCGATGAACTGGCCGGAATTTTGCTGTTTCTCCGCCGGGGCGCCGGTCTGCTTTGCCTCCATCTCTCGGTGGCCGAAGCGTATTCCTTTCGGGGACCGCACGCGCGGCTGGGGGTGGCCGCCCGTTTGCTGGATGGCGCCAGGCGAATCGCCGGCCGGATCGCCGGCCTAGACCACATCGAGGTGTACTACGGCCGGTTGGGATGGCAAAAGTTGCCGCTGACCGTGCGTCTGGCATGAATACGGCCGGCCAAGAACGGCGCCCCGCGGGGCGGCGGCCGGGCATGGATTTGGACGTGCGCCCCAGTCGCAGGCCATGTATGATGCCAGCCTAATGGAAACGAATCCCCATCCTCGGGCGCCAGGCGGCCGTTCGGACCGGGTCGGCCGCAACGTGGTTTTGGCCGCGATGGCGCCAGAAAGGCCCTAACGTGGAATTCATCGATCTCAAGCGGCAATATCGCGAATACCAGTCGGAAATCGACGCGCGCATGCGCCAGACGCTGGCCGCAGGCCAGTTCATCATGGGCCCCGAAATCGCCGAACTCGAGGTACTATTGGCCGGCTACGTGGGCGCGAAGCACTGCATCACGGTGGCGAGCGGTACCGATAGCCTCGAAATCATCCTGCGGGCGCTCGGCATCGGCCCCGGCGACGAAGTGATCACCGTTCCGTTCACCTGGATCAGCACGGCCGAGGTGGTGGCGCTCGTGGGCGCCAAACCCGTGTTCGTGGACATTGCCGCGGCGGACTTCAATATCGATGCCGCGAGGATCGAGGCGGCCATCACTCCCCGCACCAAGGCCATCCTGCCGGTCAGCTTGTTTGGGCAGATGCCGGACTACGACCGCATCAACGCGATTGCCGCCCGCCATGGCATCCCGGTGATCGAGGATGGCGCACAGAGTTTCGGCGCGGCCCGCAACGGTCGGCGCAGTTGCGGCGTTACGCTGGTTGCCAGTACCAGTTTCTTTCCGGCCAAACCGCTGGGCTGCTACGGCGACGGCGGGGCCATCTTTACTTCCGACGATGCCCTGGCCGAAAAGATGCGCGCCATCCGCACCCACGGGGGCCATCGGCACCATCATCCGCTGCTGGGCATGAACGGGCGGTTCGACACCCTCCAGGCCGCCGTCTTGCTGGCCAAATGGCCCCATTTCGACTGGGAAGTGAAGCAACGCGGAACCATCGGCGCGCGCTACACGGAACTCCTGCGCGGCACGGTCGGCGTGCCCGAAGTCATGCCCGGCAACACGCACGTCTACGCGCAATACACGATCCGCGTCCGGGACCGCGACCGCCTCGGCGCCCAACTCAAGTCGGCAGGCATCCCCACGGCCGTGTACTACCCCAAGTGCCTGCACGAACAGCCGGTGTTCGCCTCCCTCGGCTACCGGCCGGGCGATTTTCCCGTGGCCGAACAGGCCGCCCGGGAAGTGATCAGCCTGCCCATGCACCCTTTTTTGTCGGAGGCCGAACAAGACGCCGTCGTCGCGGCCGTGAAAACGGCGACGGCATGACGACTGGCCAACGGCGCGGGAGAACAACGCCATGAAAAAAATCGCATTGGTGGGTTGCGGGCGGATTCTGCCCCGCCACATCGAGGCCATCGCGGCCAATCCGGAACTGTCGATCGCGTTGCTGTGCGACAAAGACGAGGCGAAGGCCAAGGTGGCCTCCCAACGGCTGGGCGTACCCTACCTGACGGACTACCGCCAGATCCGCGGAGTGGATATCATCAGCGTGCTGACGCCTTCGGGACTGCATCCCCGGCACGTCTCCAACGTGGCGGAATTGACGGATGCCGCCTACGTCGTTTGCGAAAAACCGTTGTCGTTGACCCTGCGCGAAGCCTATGAGGTCTATCGGCGCGTGGCCAAAGCCGGCAAGGTCCTGCTGCCGGTCTACCAGAACCGCTACAATCCGCTCGTCGCCTACGTCAAAAACCTGATCGACAGCGGGCGCCTCGGCAAAGTCCATCAGTTCATTTGCAACGTGCTCTGGAACCGCAACGACGATTATTTCAAGATCGACTGGCACGGCACGCGGGAATTGGACGGGGGCGTGCTGTACACCCAGGCCAGCCACTACGTGGACATGGTCCATTATTTCTTCGGCGACGTGGTCGAGCACAAGGGGATCGGCGGCAGCCTGCGCGGGCTGGAGGTCTACGATTCGGTCGCGGCGGCCATGAGTTTCCAGAACGGCACCGTCGGCACCATCAACGCGACGGTCAGTACCTACCGCGAAAACTACCGCACGGAATTCACCTTGATCGCCGAGCGCGGCACCCTGCGGCTGGCCGGCACCAACCTCAACACCATCGAATACTGGGACGTGGCCGGCCTGGAAAAACCCAATATCGACTTCACCCTCGACCACGTGTACGGCAAAGGCCACGACACGCTGTACCAATACATCGCCGACGAACGCTGGGACATGTTCCCTTCCCGGAAGGACGTGCTCTCGGGCATCCGGTTGATGGAAATGCTGTCGTATTAGTTGCGGTTGATGGTTGATGGTTGGTGGTTGATGGTTGATGGAAAAGAGGAAAAGGCCGTTGAGCGATTATAAGGAACTGGAAGTTTGGCAAGTCGCCATGGGACTGGCTGAAATGGTCTATCGGTTCACCCGCGATTTTCCCAAAGAAGAGGTCTACGGGCTAACTGCCCAAATCCGTCGAGCGGCTGTATCCATCCCTAGCCGAGGGTGCCTCGCGGGCAGGCAACAAGGAATTCCTGCATTTTCTGCATATAGCTCGCGGATCTGCTTCGGAATTGGAAACCCAGTTGCTTCTGGCGGTCAAGCTTGGCTACCTTCAGAATTCAGCCGATTTGTTGGCCATCCTCTCCAGCACAAGAAGACTCATCAATGGATTGATCCGCTCGTTGAAGGAGAAACCATGACACATCCATCGTCCTCTGACCATCAACCATCAACCACCAACCATCAACCCTTCTTCGTCCACCCCTCTGCCTACGTGGACGACGGCGCCGAGATGGGCGCGGGCACGAAAATCTGGCACTTCTGCCACGTGATGAAGGGCGCGCGGATCGGCCGGAATTGCGTGCTGGGCCAGAACGTGAACGTCGACGCGGGGGTGGTCGTCGGCGACCGCGTCAAGATCCAGAACAACGTGTCCCTCTATACCGGCGTCGCGGTCGAAGACGACGTCTTCCTGGGCCCCTCCTGCGTGTTCACCAACGTCACCAACCCGCGCAGCCAGGTTAACCGCCACCGCCTGTACGAGAAAACCCTCGTGCGCCGCGGGGCGACGATCGGCGCCAACGCCACCATCGTCTGCGGGACCACCATGGGGCGCTACTGCTTCGTCGCCGCGGGGTCCGTCGTGACCAAGGACGTTCCCGACTACGCCCTGGTGATGGGCAATCCCGCCCGGCAAAAAGGGTGGATGAGCCGCCACGGCCATGTCTTGAAACCGCAGAACCCAACCGTTCCCGGACAACCGGCGCCCGTTCTGGTTTGTCCGGAATCCGGGTTTCGCTACCAGGAAACCTCGCCCGGCACGTTGCGGTGCCTGGATTGCGACGAGGACGCCCCCTTGCCGGTCGAATTGAGCCGCGGGACCAAACCCTACGACGCCTTCAAATCGCCCTGACCGCCGGTGTTTTTTTCCATCCGCCAGTCGTCCATCACGTAGCCGCCGCCGATATCCGTCACGAGTTTTTCGGTTTTGCGGAAGCCGATGCGTTCGTAAAAAGCGATGGATTCCAAATTGTTGCGGTTCACCGTCAGCCAGATCGTCCCGCAGCCCAATTCGGCGCCGCGCCGTTCCGCAAACGCCGCCATGGCCCGCCCCAGCCCGGTCCCGCGCTTGGCCGCCACGACGTAAATCTTGCTGAGCAGAACGCTTTTCAGGGCCAAATCCGGCACGAGAGCAAAATACCCGACGTTCGGCGCCAGATAATACTCGTAGCCCTCGCTGGCAATTTGCCGCGCAATGGCCTCCGGGCTTTGGAATTTCGCCAGCATGTAGTTGACCTGCGGAGCGCCGATGATCGGCACGTAATGCCGCGTCCAAATCTCCCGTGCGAGCCGCGCCACTGCGTCGATCCGCCCCGGACCGTCGACTTGTTCCAATTGCAGTTGCATCACCGATCCCAACCGCTTGCTTGGTCTTGCGCTCCCGTACCCCTCGCCCTAACGCGGCAGCGTGGCCAGCTGCGCCGCGACGGTCGCGGCGACCACTGCGCCCGGAGCGGGATCCGGCGGATTTTATTCCACCAGATCGATCAGGTTGCGCACCGCGCTGTTGTCTTCCTGCGGCGGCGGAGACGCGCCGACGGCCGCTTCCGACCGGCCGGAAGCGGCTTCCGCCGCGGGGGCCTGGTCTTCGCGCAGCGGCCGCGGGCCGCTGCCGTTGCCGCCGCGGTCGCGCCGGCGATCGCGGTCGCGCCGCCGGTTCCGGTCGCCGCGATCGCCCCGGTCGCCGCCGCCTTGGCCGCCGCGATCCCCGCCAGGCAACCCGCCCTGGAGAAACGCCTTGCGGAACGTGGCGCTGCACAACACCGGAATGCCGGCTTCCGTCGCCCGGCTTTCCATGGTCACGCCGGAACTCACCAGCGCGGCGCCCGCGCCCTTGCAGAGTTTCAAGGCCAGCGCCACCAGTTGTTCGTTGTCGGGCGCAAAGAACACCTTTATGCCGTTGTATTCCCCGCCGTGTTCGACTTCGCGCAGGGGGCGATCGCTTTCGAACACCGCCTGGAGGTCCAGCCCTTCCTGTTTCACCACGCGCGCCAGCGCGTTCAGCATTTGCACCTGGTCGCGCGGCGCCAGGCGCCGGCCCGTTTTTTCGTCCACCAACCGCGCTCCGTCCACCACATAGGCCCGGGCATTCCGGCGAGCGGCACCGCTGGCCGGGGAAAAGAGCGATTTGATCGCATCCATGAAGCCCATTCGACTTCCATCCTTCTTGTCTACTTGTTGTCCCGGGACGACTTCTGCCGCGGCCGCAATTCGAAACCGGCCCCCGCCGCCCTGGTTCCCTCCCCGCTGTCTGCGCGCCGTCCGTCGCAAAGCCCTACGCTTTCCCGGACTAACATTCGGGGAAATCTACGCCGCCGCGGCGCGGCCCGCAAGCATGGATTTGCCCTGCCCGCCGACAGCTTCGCGGGTTCTGGTTGTGTTTTGCCGCAGGCCTATTTATGATGCCGGCTCGAATTGGAACCACCAGCCATCTACCGAAGGAGTCCGCCATGAGCAGAGCCTACAACTTCAACGCCGGTCCCGCCGTGCTTCCCCTCGAAATCCTCGAAATCGCCCAAAAAGAGCTGATCGACTTCAACGGCACCGGGATGTCGATCATGGAACACAGCCACCGCGGCAAGGCCTACGACGCCGTCCACGCCGAAGCCGTCGCCAATCTGGGCAAGCTGTTGGGCGTCACCGACGACTACCAGGTCCTGTTCCTCCAGGGCGGCGCCAGCCTGCAGTTCTCGATGGTCCCGATGAACCTGCTCGGGGCGGGCCAGGTCGCCGACTACGTCAATTCCGGCGCGTGGGCCGGCAAAGCCATCAAGGAAGCCAAGAAGGTGGGCGCGGTCAACGTTCTGGCCGACACCTCCAAGGAAATCCCGACGAACATGCCCGACTACGAGGCGCTGAACTACACCCCGGGCGCGGCCTATGTGCACGTGACGTCCAACGAGACGATCGCCGGTACGCAAATCCAGCGGTTCCCGCGGACCGCGGCTCCCTTGGTCGCCGACATGTCCAGCGACATTCTCAGCCGCCCACTCGACCTCAAGCAATTCGGCCTGGTCTACGCCGGCGCGCAGAAGAACCTCGGCCCTTCCGGCGTCACGCTGGTGGTCATCCGCAAGGATCTGGCCGAACGCGCCGCCGCCACCCTGCCGACGATGCTGCAGTACCGCACCCACCTCGAGGAAAACTCCCTCTACAACACGCCGCCCACCTTCGGCATCTACATCCTGATGCTCGTGACCCGTTGGCTCCTGTCCAAGGGCGGTGCGGCCGGCATGGAAAAGATCAACCAGGCCAAGGCCGGCAAGCTCTACGCGGCCATCGACAACTCCGGCGGCTATTACCGGGGCAGCGCGGTCAAGGCCTTCCGCTCCGCCATGAACGTCACCTGGCGCCTGCCGAGCGAAGCGCTCGAGGAAAAGTTCATCAAGGAAGCCACCGCGCTGAAGATGATCGGGCTCAAGGGCCATCGGTCGGTCGGTGGTTGCCGAGCCAGCATCTACAACGCTTGTCCGATGGCGGCCATCGACGCCCTGGTGGCGCACATGGCCGACTTCCAGGCCAAAAACGGCTGAGCCGGCCGCCCGGCACAACCAACGGCGGCCGCGCAATTTCGCGGCGCGCTTGTCCCCCCCCCCCTTGGCGGCAACGCGTCAGCCCCGGCGGGCTTCCAGCGCGGCCAACACGGCGTCGGGCACGTTCAATCCGCCGAAACCGACGCCGAGGCGGATGCCGGGCGCGACTTCGCCGTGGAAATCGGACCCGCCCGTGGGCACCAGATCCGCCTGCCGCGCCATGGCCAGATATTCTTTCGTCGACTCGGCCGAATGTTCCGCATAGTAGCATTCCACGCCCGCCAGTCCCGCCGCCGCGAGTTCAAAGAACAGCGAGGCCATGGCGTCCTTGCCGATGCGCAGCGAAAACGGATGCGCCAGAACGGCCACACCGCCGGCCTGCCGGATCAAGGCCACCGCCGCCGCCGCCGTCAAACGCGCGCGGTCCACGTAGGCGGGCTTGCCGTTGCCAAGCCATTTGTCGAAGACTTCGTTCTTGTCCTTCGCGTAGCCTTTTTGGAGCATCACTTGCGCGAAATGCGGCCGCCCCACCACATCCTCTCCAGCGCAAGCCTGCACTTCGTCCCACGTCATCGCGAAGCCGAGCGCATTGAGCTTCTCCAGCATCGTCCGGTTGCGCATGGCCCGGGCGTCCCGGACCCACTCCAGTTGGCGCACCAACTCGGGATTCACCACGTCCATCCAGTAGCCCAGCATGTGCATCACGCCCGAGGAGCAATCCACGCTGAGTTCCACCCCGGGCACGGCGCGGACCGGCCGGCCCGCCGCCGCCGCGAGTAAGCGCGGCAGCCCCGCCACGGTGTCGTGGTCCGTCAGCGCCAAGGCCGCCAGACCGATCTTATCGGCTTCGTCGACCAGTTGTTCGGGCGTCAGGGAGCCGTCCGAAAAGGTGGAATGGCAATGCAGGTCGATCATGGGGGAGCATCCAGAAGCCAAGAGTCGGAATTCAGAATGAACACAACCGGAATGCCGGGATTACAGCCTCCCGACATTCCAGTTGGCCATGGCCGCAGACCGTTATTCCTTCTTTCCGGAACCGGGCGACCATTCTTCCGGGGGCTTCGTTTCGGCGTTACCCAGCGCGGCATCGAAAGCGCCCGCCAGATCGACGAGATCTTCGCCGGGGCGCAGGCCTTCGAGCATGCTGTCGTCCACCTTGAACTCGTCTTCGGGCAGCTTGGCGGCCTTGATGCTCAGGCCGATGCGGCGATCGATCGGGTCGATCTTGATGACGCGCGCCTCGACTTCCTGGCCGGGCTGCAGCACATCGCGGATCTTGGCCACATGTTCGTCGCTGATCTGGCTGATGTGGACGAGCCCGTCCACGCCTTCTTCCAGTTCGACGAACGCGCCGAAGCTGGCGAGTTTGCTGACCTTGCCCTTGATGAGCTGGCCGATGCGGTAGCGACCGGAAATGCCCGCCCA
>JAKLIL010000439.1 GCA_022709625.1 Verrucomicrobiota bacterium | reverse complement strand
CGGGAGCGGTTCGCCAAGCACAAGGGCGTGCACGCGGTCCATTGCAATGCCGGCATGCGCGCCAAAGACGTCCACCGGCATTGCGTGTTGAGCGACGACGCGCAGGGGTTGCTCAAGGCCGCGATGGCCGACCTGCACCTGAGCGCGCGGGCCTACGACCGCATCCTGAAGGTGGCCCGCACCATCGCCGACCTGGCCGGTTTGGCCGACATCGCCGCCGACCACGTGGCGGAAGCCATCCAATACCGTTCGCTGGATCGGCAATACTGGATTTGAACGCCAAGGATCGCGCCGTCCGGGCCAAGGCCGCGACGGGCGGATAGTCGAATTGAGAACCAGCAGACAACGCCGGAGATGCATGCCATGAGGTACCCTGCCCGTCGGGATCACGAACTTACTCTGCGGTTCATGGCCGAACCCACGGACATGAACATCTACCGCAAGGTCCACGGCGGCGCAGTGATGAAATGGATCGACCAGGCGGGTTACGCCTGCGCCGCCGGCTGGTGCGGCCGGGCTTGCGTGACGGTCTATGTCGGCGGCATCCGGTTCTACAAGCCCATCTTGATTGGCCAGTTGGTCGAGGTCCACGCCCGGCTGATCTATACGGGCCGCACAAGCATGCACGTGGCCGTCGACGTCAATTCCCGGGATTTGCAGACGCAGGCAAGCGCGCCGACCACGCATTGCGTGATCGTATTCGTGGCCCTCGACGAGACCGGACTGCCCGTGGAAGTTCCACCTTGGACCCCGCGGACGAAAACGGCGAAGGCGTTGCACGCGTATGCCCGGCGGTTGTTGGCCATGGGCAAGAACCTGGAGAAGGAAATGGGGGCCCACCTGCCGCGCACCCCGGCATAGGGACGGAAGGCCTCCGCCGGAACCTGCGCCGGCACCCCCGGGGAAACCTATTGTGATAAAGCCGATTCCGGTCCCGCCCGGAACAACAAGGTCGCCATGGGGGGGACGCATGGGGCGGCGGATCCTTGGCCGGGGACAAGGTCTTGACAACGGGGGGCGGATTGCGCTCCAATCGCGAATCGGCAAGCGATTGCACACAAGGAGATTCCTATGAAGGCAATGACCATCGTGGCTTGGGCGTTGGCGGGGGTTCTACTGGTTGGAGCCGGGGCGCTGGGGTTTCTGTACACCCAGCAGTCGGGCCAGGCGCAGGCGTTGCGCAATGCGGTCCAGCAAGTGGCGGCGGCCGCCGGCCTGTCGCAATTCGTTCCGGAATCGCTGCAGGATGCGGCCGGCGTGTCCAATGCCGTGCAGCAAGTGCAGGCGGCGATCCAAGGCACGCAGCAGGAATTGGCCACGACCAAGGATGCGCTGACGGCGGCGGCGGTGGAAGCAACCACCGCCAAGGGGGAGGCCGCCACGTTGAAGCAAGGCCTCGAGGATCAGGTCGCCAAAGCGGATGCCGCGGCGAAGGCCGTGGCCGCCAAGGACGAGGAACTCGCCGCCGCCAAAGCCGCCGGGGAAAAAGCCGTGCAGGAAGCCACGGCCGTCGCCGACAAGGTCAAGGCCGAGTCGGAGGCCGCCCTGGAAGCTCTCAAGACCCAATCGGCCGAGGAAACGGCCCGCCTGCAAGCGGAAATCGAGTCGTTGAAAAGCCAGGCCGAAGCCGCGCCGGCCGGCGGTGAAACCGCGGAAGGGACGCTCATCGCGGAGGGGGGCGAAGAAGCCCTGACCGAGCCGCCCGAA
>JAKLIL010000438.1 GCA_022709625.1 Verrucomicrobiota bacterium | reverse complement strand
GTAGTAGGTCGGCAGCAGGGCTTCGCCGAAGCCAAACGTCTCGCCGGCTTTCACCACGGCGAGGCGGGCGGCGCCGCGTCCGCCGGCGGAGCGATGGATCAGCACTTCACCGGCCAGCACCGCGCAGACCCGTTGGACGGGCGCGTACTCCTCGTGGATGACTTGGCCGGGCCGGTAGGCCGCGCGTCGGCAGCAAGCGGCCAGTTCGCGAAGTTCCGCCGGGGAACAGCCCGCGAAGAATCCAATTCTTCCCAATTCGCGTGCCTCCACCATGCGGGCACTCTAGCGGTTTTCGTTTCCGCCGGACAATCCGAATCCGTTTTCGCCGCCGCTGGGCGGCGCGGGATGGACGCCAAGCGATCGTTTTGGAAAGATGGCGGCCGTGCGGGCAAAAGGTTCCATTCCGGTCTGGACGTTCGTGGCGGCCGGGGCTATCTGCGCGGCGTTGCCGTTGCTGGCGACGGTTTGGGGCGGGGGCGGGCGGTTGGAACTGCCGAAGCAGCCGCCAGGGGTGGATTTGGCGATGATGCTGGACTACTCGCGCGCCTGGCTGGAAACGGGCAATCCGTTTGCGGGCCTGAATCCGTATCCGCCGTTGGCGGCAGTGCTGTTTGCGCCGCTGGCGCGGTTGCCGTTCGCCGCCGCGTACGGGCTGGTGTCGGCCCTGACCCTGGCCGCTTTCGTGTCGGTGGCGGCGGCGTTGCCGCTGTTGGCGTTTCGGCAAGCCGACCGGAAGGCGGTTGCGCTGGTTGCACTCGGCGGGGCGCTTTCCTACGGATTGCGCTTCGAGCTCGCGTGGGGCCAGTTCGACGTGCTTGCCTTGGCGTGCGCCGTCTGGGGGCTCTATCTTTTCCATCGCGGACGGGGCCGATTGGCGCGGAGCGGCGCCTATGCGTTGTTCGGCGCAGCCATCCAACTCAAGCTGTATCCCGCGATATTCGTTTTTCTCTTCGTCTGGAAGGGACGCGCTTGGCGGGAAAACCTGCGGCGCTGGGCGGGACTGGGCGCGGCGAACGTCGCGCTGTTGTTTGTGCTGGGACCGGCCGCGTTCGCGGATTTCCTCCATTCGCTGCGGGCGCAAGCGGCGGCACCGTATGTCTGGGCAGGGAACCATTCAATCCAGAGCTTCGCGGCATGGGTGGGCTGGCCCGTGCTGGCGCCGGCGCTGTTCGCGGCCTACGGGGTATGTTTTGCGGCAGTGGCGTGGCGCGCGGCGCGGGCGCGGGATCACGGCGGTTTTGCGCGGCTGGCGTTGGTTGCCGCGCTGGGCACAATGCTGTTGCCCGGCGTGAGCCACGACTACAAGCTGGTGGCGTTTCCGATGGTGTTCGCGACGTTCGTTGCCGCTACAGAGCCGCCGCGCGGTTGGAGTGCGCTCTTCTTGTTGGCACTCTGCTCGCTGGAAGCCTGGACCTTGCTGCCGCCGGCGGCGAAACCGGCAGCGTTTCAAAACAACGCTTCCGCCTTGCTCGCCGCCGGCGTGGTTTTGGCCTTGTGGCCGGCCAAAACAACCGATGGATTATTTCTCCACCGGCACGACGATGCCGCGGAGGAGGACGCGCTGGCAGGCGAGGAAGACGGCGAGGGTCGGGAGGGCGGCGAGCAGGAGGGAGGCTTGCACGACGCCGGGGCCGGAGCGCTGCTGGAGCTGGTAGAGCCAGACCATGAGCGTCCACATGCGCTCGTCCTGGCAGGGGATGAACGCGAACA
>JAKLIL010000437.1 GCA_022709625.1 Verrucomicrobiota bacterium | reverse complement strand
GGCCGCAGAGTTCCTCGAGCACTGCGGTGCAGTGCTTCTGGCCCATGTCTTTCAGCGCGCGCGAAGCTTGCGCCAGCCGGTTTTGGTATTCCACCGCCGCCGGAAAGATCATCGTCTTGGCGATCTCGAACGCCAACCGCGCTTCGATCATCACGTCCTTGACGTACTTTTCGAGGTAGATTTCATTCCGACTGTGGAATTCGCGGATCGAGAGCACGGCAAACCGCGCCAGGACGTCTTCGTTGGCCTTCGTTTCGGCGGCGGGGATCGCCTCGGACGTATTGCGGGCGTTGGGCAGGCCGCGCTTGGCGGCTTCCTGCTGCCACGTCTCCGTGTAACCGTCGCCGTTGAAGACGATCCGGCCATGCGCCTGCATGATCTTCTGGATGACCTTCTGGACCGCCGCGCCCAAGGCGGCCGGCGTGTTTGGCTTGGCCGCCTCCAGTTCGTCGGCGATATAGGCCAGGGAATCGGCCATGATGGTGTTGAGGATCACCAGCGGCCCGGCCACCGACTGGCTGGAGCCGACGGCGCGGAACTCAAATTTGTTGCCGGTGAAGGCGAACGGGCTGGTGCGGTTGCGGTCGCCGGCATCCTTGGGCAACGGGGGCAACGTGTCCACGCCCACGGTCAGGGAGCCCGGCTGCTTGGATTTGCCGGCCACGCCCTTGGCAATGTTCTCGAAGACTTCCGTGAGCTGCTCGCCCAGGAAGATGGAAATGATGGCCGGCGGCGCCTCGTTCGCGCCGAGGCGGTGGTCGTTGCCGGCATGCGCCACGGAGGCCCGCAACAGCGTCGCGTGCCGATCCACGGCGCGGATCACCGCCGCGCAAAACGCCAGGAACTGCATGTTGTCGTGCGGCGTGTCGCCGGGTTCCAGCAGGTTGGCCTTCCGGGTTCCGAGCGACCAGTTCAGGTGCTTGCCGGACCCATTGATGCCGGCGAACGGTTTTTCGTGCAGGAGGCACGCCATGCCGTACTTCTGCGCCACGCGCTGCAGCACCGTCATCGTCAGGTACTGGTGGTCCGCGGCCACGTTGGCGTTCTCGTAGACCGGCGCCAGCTCGTACTGTCCCGGCGCCACTTCGTTGTGGCGCGTCTTGACCGGCACGCCCAGCTTGTAGAGTTCGCGCTCGACCTCGAGCATGAACGCCAGCACGCGCTCGGGAATCGCGCCGAAGTATTGGTCTTCCATTTCCTGCCCCTTCGGCGGCTTGGCGCCGAACAGCGTGCGGCCCGCGCTGATCAGGTCCGGCCGCGCGAAAAAGAAGTTGCGGTCCACCAAAAAGTACTCTTGCTCGCAGCCCGCCGTCGAAAAGACCCGCTCGGGATCTTTCTGGCCGAAAATCTTCAGCAATCGCTGCGCCTGCGCGTTCAGCGCCTGCATGGACCGCAGCAGCGGCGTTTTCTTGTCCAGCGCTTCGCCCGTCCACGAGCAGAAAGCCGTGGGAATGCACAGCGTGGTGCCGTTGGGATTCTCCAAGATGTAGGCCGGGCTGGTGACGTCCCAGGCCGTGTAGCCGCGCGCTTCGAACGTGGCCCGAATGCCGCCGGAGGGGAAGCTCGATGCGTCCGGTTCGCCCTTGATCAATTGCTTGGCCGAAAATTCCGCCAAGGCCCCGCCCTTGCCGTCCGGTTCGAGGAACCCGTCGTGCTTTTCGGCCGTCAGGCCCGTCAGCGGATAAAACACGTGGGCATAATGCGTGGCGCCCTTTTCGATGGCCCAATCGCGCATGGCC
>JAKLIL010000436.1 GCA_022709625.1 Verrucomicrobiota bacterium | reverse complement strand
CCGACAGCACCATCATCGGCACCAATACCCTGTTTGCAGCCGGCGATCCGGCCAACACCCTCGTCAACCCCGGATTCGGCTTCCTGCTGGCCTTCACCAATTCGCCCTTCATGCTGACCAGCCCGATCAATCCGACGCCGGTGGCGAAACCCTCCGTCACCAATGCGACCTTGGATCTGAAATCCCGCGGCGTGATCACGATCGGCCTGGCCGACGCCTCGAATATCGTTGCGCGCCAGTCTTATCTGGGCACCTATCTGGATCCCGCCACCGGCACGAATCTGCTGAACGTTGCAGGCAATTCCATTTCGTTGGCGCCCCAGTTTCGCGGGTACGCCTTGGTGCCGCATAGCTTGATCCTGCCGGGCCCCTTCGGCGGGGTGGATCCCCTGCGGGATCCGGCTTCCTATCCGCAAACCTCGCCCGGCGCGGACGCTTCGGGCACGCCGTTCGGCCAAGACAACGCGGAACCCTTGGCCTTGCCGGATTACTTCACCGTGACGGAGGATGACCTGTCCACGCTGGACGTGCTGGCCAACGATTACGACAGCGACGGCAACGACCGGCTGGTGCTCGTGGATGCCAGCACCGTGTCCGAACCCGGGACGGGGGATGCCGCCGCGACCGTCTCCGCCCTCGGGGCCGCCGTCGCGATCGAACCGGGCAATGCCCCCTTGCGGGGCGAGCAAATCGTCTACGATCCGCGCGGCGCGCCGTTGCTGGAGCAACTGCCCGTCGGCGTCGAAATCATCGATGCCTACCACTACGAGATCATCGACGTCGGTTCGGCCCCCGTGGAAGGCTATGCCGCCGCGGGCAGCAATACCGCCGTCGCGGCCACGAACCACCGCTTGAAAACCAACGACCTCGTAAGGATCTCCGGCGCCGCGGAAGCCACCTACAACCAAACGTTTGCCGTGGATGTTCTGGACGAGAACAACTTTGTCATCCCGGTGGAGTATGTTCATGGGCCGCTGGGCGCGCTGGGAACGTGGGAAACCGTGGACCCGCGCGCGCCCACCGCCCGCAGCGAAACCGTCGTTTCGGTTCGCGTAATCGGCGTCAACGATCCTCCGGTTGCCGTCCTCGACGTGATCACCAACGTCACCGAGCGCTCCACGGTGCGCCTGATGGCCCGGCCGGAACTGGCGGGCTCCGCGCTGGCCTTCCCTTGGGATCCGGTTCCGCCGCCGGCCATGCTGACCCAGGACATGCTGAGCAACGACACGGACGTCGATACGGACGACACGTGGGAATCCCTCCGCGTGGTCGGGGTGCTGGGCTCCGTCAACGCCATCGCGTCGTATTCCGGAACGCCGGCCCAGATGCCGGTGACCGTGCATGCCCCCGGGCACGGGCTGAGCACCGGCGAGGAGATCCTGATCGCGAACTACGGCGGCCATCCGTCCTACAACGGCTATCACGTCGTCCGCGTCCTCGACGCGGATTCGTTCGAGATTCCGCGCTTCTTCGTGGACGACCAGCCGGACAAAGGCGTCTGGGTCCGGCTGGATGAATCCAACCGGTATCGAGCCGTCACCGGCGTGGGTGCCGTCGCGACCTTGACCTTGCGTGCCGATTCCCGGGAGGACCATATCGTTTACGATGCGACCGCTTCCGCCTACCTGCAGGGCCTTGCGGAAGGCGAGCTCTACACCAATCGCCTGTACTACGCCGTGGAGGATCGGAACGGCGGCATCGGGATTGGCCCGCTGGATATGGTGGTCGTCGGCGTAAACAACCCG
>JAKLIL010000435.1 GCA_022709625.1 Verrucomicrobiota bacterium | reverse complement strand
GAATGACGCCGTCCGGACCGGTCCAGCGAAAAGTCCCCGCGTCGTTCTCTTCCGCAGGATGGAACAAATCGGTCAGCGCCGGGGCCAGGGGATCGTTGGGTCCCAGCCGAAACCGGCGATCCACGGGCTGAATCCGGAGATCCATCAAGCCGACGCCCGCCCAGCGCAGCGCCGGAATCCCGGCCAGGCGCGCCGCAGGCAAAAAGGCCGCGAATGGATTCCGCCGGGGATTCGGATCGACAGCCGCACCGGACCGCACCTCCCGCTCCCCCTCGAAATAGCGCCATGCCGAGTCGCTGGAGCGGGGCGCCAACCAGCCGAAGACAATCGCTCCGCACTCGCCGCCGGCATCCGGCGGCAATGGCCAGTTCTGCCATGCAACGCGACTGACCAGCCGATCCACCGAAATAGGCTTCTCGGCGGGCACTGCCACCTGAATGCGCCGGTAGCCGGCCCCGCGCGGAACCCCTTCCGGAGGAGGTACGGCAATCCACAAGGAACTATCGCTGATGGGAATGTTGCGGTGTGGTCCGTCGTCCACGCCGGTGCCCAACATTGTCCCCTCCTCCAAATCAGTATAGGGCAAATCCACCTGCACAACCGTGAACAAATCGGTTCCTTCCCGAACCGGAACGCGCAGATTCATGGAATCGTAGAAACGCCGCCGCTCCTGGATCGGCTGGTATGGCTGGATTTCCGCAAACAGGACGCGGTCGTCGGGCCGCGCATCTTCGCCGATCGGCAAGCTCAGCGGCGCGAGCCAATCCACCGCTGCCAAGCCGAGATCGAGGGGCAGCGGGCCGCCGGTTTTCCGGCGCACGGCGACATGCAGGCCGGCCGGCGTGCCTGAAAGCGGAATGAACGTGCCTGCATGGAAATCGTGCGACAACGGTTCCCCGTTCACTTCGATTTGCAGGTCCTCGTCCAGCCCTTTCGGATCCACGGCGAGGAACGCGGCGCCCCCTGCGGGGACAGCCAGGTCTTTCAGGTTTTCGTTCCGGCTCCACGGGCGCAGGCGGTAGAGTTGCATCGTCGAACGGCCCAAATAGCGGGCCATGCGCCGATCCGCGATCTTGAATTCGACTACGGGTTCCGGGTCGCAACCCTGCAGCAGGTACTTCCAATCCATCGCGGCCAAATCCCGCCGCTGCAGTTTGCTGGCTGGATCGAGGTCCGGGGCATCCAAAAAGAAAACCGGAAGGTCGTCTTGGGCGATGTTATGCGCCAACTCGGCCGGGGCTTGGCCCGTGGCATGCATCAGTTCGTGGAACCGGAGGATGCCCAGATCGGTATATCCTCCCAACAGGTCGCGAAGGGGCCGATTGACAAGCAATACGCCGTCCGGATCGACGGCGGCGGCGATGCGGGCCGTCAACTGCCGCCAATCGCGGGCCCGATGCACCGGCCGCGCCGGCTGGCGCAGTATCGCCGCGGCCAGCAGCGCGGCCAGCAGGACGGCGTAGGCGCCCACCAAAGGCCGGGGACGGAGCAGGACGCGCGACAGCACATCGTGCAGTCCCAGGGCGGCAAAAAACGCTATCGGGTAATTGGCGAAATACATGTGCCGGAAATCGGCGTTGCCCCATTGCAGATACAAGCCCACGTGCAACGCCAACCAGCCGGCCAGCAGGATCGTTGCCGGCGCCTTGCGGTGCCGCCATCCGCCCCACAACGCGCACGCCAGCAGTGGGAGCAGAATCCCGGCGTACGGCTGGTACATGCGCGCGTAGCGGCCGAGCGTCCTG
>JAKLIL010000434.1 GCA_022709625.1 Verrucomicrobiota bacterium | reverse complement strand
GGCCCGCTTTGTAGCGCAGACATTCCTGTCTGCCGTTTCGCAGGCTTTCCAGACTGCGACCGTTGAAGAACGCAAGTGGGCCGAGGTTCTTCGCGCTCGGCCGACTGAAAGTCGGCGATACGGCAGGTTGGAAAACCTGCGCTACGATCTGCCGCCAGCGCGAGCTTGATGCAGCCCTGCGAACAACCTCCGCGGCCGATTCAAATCTTGTGGTTTGGCGGCGCGCCGCTAGAGTGCCGCGGGCAACACGCCATGCAACCGCTCACGGCCATCGTCACCTGCTATAACGAGGAGTCCGTCATCCGGGACTGCCTCGAAAGCCTCCGCTTTGCCGACGAGATCCTGCTGGTGGATTCGTTCAGCACCGACCGGACGCTGGAGCTGGCGCGGCCGCGGGTCACGCGGGTTCTCCAGCACGAATACGTGAACCCGGCCGCGCAAAAGAACTGGGCCATTCCCCAGGCCGCCCATCCGTGGGTGCTGATTCTGGATTCGGACGAACGGGCCACCCCCGAGCTGGCCGCGGAAATCCGCGAGATTCTCGAGAGCCCGCGCCACGACGGCTATTGGATTCGCCGCAAGAATTTCTTCTGGAACAAGGAAATCCGGCATGGCGTCTGGAAGAACGACAAGGTGCTGCGGCTGTTCCGCCGGGACGTGGGACGCTACCAGGACAAACAGGTGCACGAGGAAATCGAGATGGCCGGGCCCGTGGGCGAGTGCCGCGCCCGGCTGCTGCATTATTCCTTCCGCAGCCTGGACGATTTTCTGCGCAAGGTGAACCGCTACAGCACCTGGGGCGCCGCCGACGCCGACCGCCGCGGCGCGCGCAGCTCCGCCGGCCGCATCCTGATTCACGCCTTCAGCCATTTCACCAAATCCTACTTCCTGAAGAAGGGGTTTCTCGACGGCGCCGAGGGGCTGATCATCGCCTTCATGGACAGCTACGCGGCCTTTCTGAAGTACGCCAAGCTCTACGAGCGGCAGCGCCGCGGCGGCGGCGCCTGAGGAGACGCGCGCATGCTCTACTATTGCCGCACGGCTCAGGGAAATGTGGGCGATGACCTCAATCCGTGGCTGTGGCGCCGCCTGGCCCCGGAACTCTGTGACGAGACCAACCCGGTCCTTTTCATCGGCATCGGGACCATCCTGAGCCACCGGCTGCCGCGCGAACCGCTCAAGGTCGTGTTCGGGTCCGGCTGCGGCTATGTGCGCCCGCCGACGCTGGATGAGCGCTGGCGCGTCTATTGCGTTCGCGGTCCCCTGACCGCCCGCCGGCTCGGCTTGAGCCCCGACGCCGCGGTGACCGATCCGGCCCTGCTGGCGCGCACCACGCCGCTGCCGGCGCGGCCGGCGCGCCATCGCGCCGCCCTCATGCTGCATCACGAGAGCCTGTCGCAGGCCGATTGGCCGCGCCTTTGCCAGCGGGCCGATCTTCACTGCATCGACCCCCGCCAACCGGTCGAGCAGGTGCTCGCCGAGATCCAGGAAACCCGGCTGCTCCTCACCGAGGCCATGCACGGCGCCATCCTGGCGGACGCCTTGCGCGTGCCCTGGATCCCGGTGCGCCTCTACAGCCGCTTCCTCGAATTCAAGTGGCGGGATTGGACGCAATCCATCCAGACCCCCCTCGAGCTGAACGACGTTCCGCCGGTGTTCGAGCGCCCGCTCGACGCGCCGACCGCCGCCCTGCACACGTTCAAGAAGAGCCTGGGCCGCCTGGGACTCGGCAAGGAGAAATGGAAACGGCTCCAGCTCCGCCGCA
>JAKLIL010000433.1 GCA_022709625.1 Verrucomicrobiota bacterium | reverse complement strand
CGGCGGCCGGCGTGCCGACGGTTTCCCTGTGGGGGCCGACGCGGCCGGGAAAATGGGCGCCCAGAGGGGCGCGGCACCGGCATTTGCGCAAGGTGGACCACTGCGATGGCTGCATCTACT
Source organism: Verrucomicrobiota bacterium (assembly GCA_022709625.1). Taxonomy (GTDB): domain Bacteria; phylum Verrucomicrobiota; class Kiritimatiellia; order CAIQIC01; family Lenti-01; genus Lenti-01. Next base: position 1,658 of record JAKLIL010000433.1, on the reverse strand, counting down.
GGGAGCATCGCGAGGTTTGTCGGCACGACCGGGCCTGCATGCGGGCCATTGCGACCGACGAGGTGTGCACCGCAATCGCGGACCTGCTGGCGGCGGAATAAGCGGGCGAGAAGGGGTGGTGGCGGGAACCGGGGTCGAACCGGTGACCTAAGGCTTATGAGTCCTCCGCTCTGCCAACTGAGCTATCCCGCCGAGAAACAACGCGGGGGACAGTACGGAACGCGCCGCCAATTGTCAACCGACGACTTGGCGGCCGGCCGCCGCCGGCGTCAGTTGATCGGCGCGGTGCGCGGCGCCTTGGGCACCGCCAATTGGATGAACGCGCCGTCGCCGATGACGGTATGCCACACGATTTTTTCGCCGGCGGTCTGGGGGTAATTGTCCTCGAAATCGTTGTCCGTGAGTTGCACCGCGGTGTTGTCGCTGAGGTCCAGCGCCATGATTTCGCCGTCCCAGTTGTCCACGTAGCTCATCCAGGCAATGACGCCCGCATGGATCTTGGGCGCGATGTCGTCCCAGGTGTTGCTGGTCAGCTTGATGGTGCGTCGGCCGTTGAAATAGTAGATTTCCAGATCGGTGTCGTCGTAGCCCTGCCAGACGACCTTGCCTTCCCAGATGCTCGGGCCACTGTTGTCTTCGGTGCCTTCGCTGATTTTGCGGATGGCGCCAGCGGCCATGAAAAAGATTTCCGCGGTGACGGTGGGGTGGGCGACCCAGGCGATCTGGCCGCGCCAGACGACGGGCGACACGTCGTCGAACTGGTTGTTGGTGATCTGTTCGAGGACGCCCGTATCGAACCGGTAAAGGTAGATTTCGTAATCGTCGCCGTCCCAAGCCTGGAACACGAGTTCGTTTTCGCACATGTCGGCGTTGAGGGCGTAGTAGTAATTGGTCGTCAACTGGATCAGGTTGGTGGTGCCGGGCTTCCACGCGATCATTTCGTAGCCGTAGGGCCAGCCGCGCGCGAATTGGAACGCGAGCCCGGCGTCGGACATAACCGGCATGCTGACGTACGATCCGCCGGGAGTGATGCGTTCGATGGTGCCGTCCGGCCGGTAGACGGCGATGTCGCCGTATTCGCCGGTGCCGCGCCATGTCATGTACTGGCCCTTGAGGTGGTTGGTGGGGTTTCCGGGGGCGCCGGCGGCGAGCTGCGCTTCAGGATAATTGGTCATCCAGTTGGGCAGGATGCCGGCTTGCGTGGTTTCCGTGTGGACGGGGCCCGCCATGGATCCGCCCGTGTCCGGCGCCGCATCGGCGGGAGGCGGATTGGTGCCGTCGACGATGGAGCGGTACAGCGGCTTGGGGGGGTCGAAGAGATCGGGATATTCGGTCTCCATTTTCAGCATTTCTTCCGTTTTGGGCGGAATAACGAGTCGGAACGGGTAGCCGCCCCCGGCGTCGTACCGATAGAGGGCCCGAAAGACGACGGAATCGCGGAATACGCGCGGCCGTTCGCCGTGGACGATGCCGGCCGCCGCGCCGGTGACGTTGGTGGGCTGGTCGGTGCGCCACAGCACGATGTCGGAGCGCTGGATGCCCCGTTCGGGCCTAAGCACGTCCGCGCGCATGTGGAGGTTCGCGTTGGGCGCGGTCGGAACGAAGGCCTGCCAGGCGACCAAGCCGGTTTCGCCGATGGAGGGGTTCCGGGCATTGCC
>JAKLIL010000432.1 GCA_022709625.1 Verrucomicrobiota bacterium | reverse complement strand
ACGCGCGGGCGGAAACGATATGGAACCCGTCGGGGAGGCCGGTGCGGATCTCGCCGTAGTCGGCATGCGGCCGGTACTGGATCGTCGCCAGGTTGACGTTGGTCACTTGCCACTCGCCCAGCATCTTGTGCTTGAGGGCGATCTCGACGGCGTTGCCGGGCCAGACGGTGTACCAGCCGTTTGCCCCGCCTTGCCGCTTGAACACGCTGGCCTTGTAGCGCAGGACGGTGCCGGCAGGCAGCGCGGGAACCTGGGCTTCCCACCAGTCCGTCGTGCCGCTGCCGTCGCCATCCCCCACCCAACTGGCGGAGACCACCCGCGTGTCGGGATTGCCGGGTGTGCCGCCGGCGCCTTCGGGATAGGCCACGCCGTTGGTCGTGTAGTAGAACCAAAGCTCGTTGCCGGGGCTCTTGGGAGTTTTGACGGCGATGTACAAGGTTTGATTCGCCGCGCTGGCCACGGCGGGCCAGAACTGGGTGTAGCCCGCCCGCGGACCGTCCTGAGTCCCGTTCGGATCGTGATAGATCCAGGCGGATTCGTTGGTGTACGTGTTGAAGTCGTTGCTCCCGTTGGAAAAATTGATGGTGAACTGCGCCACGCCGATCGTGGCGCAGTAGGTCTCGGCCCCGCCCGAACCGATCTTGCAGCGGTTGGAATCGGACGCCGCGAATTTTTCGGCCCAGATGCGCTTGACGAAGGCGGCCTGTTCGTAGCCGAGGAACACGTCGTTGGCCAGCGCCGGGGGATTGTCCCGCGGATCGCCTTCGGAATGGCTGGCGCTATTGAGATCCATTCCGCCGTCCAGTTTCATCAGCACGTTCTGGGCCGAACCGTCGACGCGCGCGACGAAGCCCACGTTGGTGGGGTTCGTGATCCGCGGCAATTGGATGGTGTAGGAATAGTCCGACGAGTTGGTGTCCGCCAGCCCGTAGGGATTGAACCCCGCGTCGCCGTCCGGGCCGTCCTGGCGAACCACGGCCACCGTATCCACCGGCTTGCCGTTCTCGCAGATCGCGAGGGGCTGGCCGCCGAAGCCCATCCAGGTCGAGGCCGGATCGGGATTCTTCCAGCCGAAGATGAAGTAGCCGCCTGGGGGCACGGTGACATCCCAGAGTTGCGAGGCGTACTTGTAGAAGCCGCCCCCGTACCACGAATAGTTGTAGAGGTAGGCATCGCCGGAACCGCTGACATGCGGGAAATGGGTCAAGTTGACGATGTCGCGCGACTGGCCGGCGGCATAGTTGTCGTTCAGCATCACCAGCATCGTCACGTGGGCATCCGCGGTGCTGCCGCCCTGCCGCCAGTCGAGGCGTTCCCAGGCCACGTAGTCGGCGTCGCTCCAGACCCCGAGCTGGTAGCCGCGGCCGAGTTGCTCGTGGCAATAGAGCAGGTTGGGCACCTGGCCCTGGCCCCACTGGCCGAGGTATGCGGTGTTCGCCCAGCGCGGGAAGGCGCCGCCGCTTTCGCCCAGCGTCTCGGCATGGTGGTTGCCGTCCGTGTAGAGCAAGCCCAGCCCCTCGCGCAGGAAGTAAAAGGCGTGCTGCAGTTCCTTGCACGCGGCGTAGTCGTTGTCGTGGCTCTGCGCGTGCATCACGCCGGTGTTGGGGTAAAACCCGCCATAGCCCGGCTGGTCGTAGCCGCCCAACCCCTCCCACATGCTGCCCAGGCGGTTGTTGAGCTGGCTGCGCAGGTCGTTGTCGACCAGCCGCATCCCCGCGGACCAATACCCGCCGTAGGGGGGGGTGTTCCCGAGATGTTCGCCGAACAGCACGGCGTCGTCGCGCG
>JAKLIL010000431.1 GCA_022709625.1 Verrucomicrobiota bacterium | reverse complement strand
TTCTCGTCGCGCTCGCCCTGGCCCCGCTGACCGCGCGTGGATTCGTCGAAAGCAACTGCGACCGCGACGGGCGCGCCTATTACCGTCTGACACCGGCTGGTCGCCGGCTGGCCGCCGGCAAGACGACGCTCGACACGTTCGCGGGACTGCCCGCCCGGGACGAGACGTGTTTCGATGTGTTCTGGGCGGAACTGGACGCCGCGTATGCCGCCCTCCGCGGCTTGCCGCAACCGCCCCGGGAGGTCGGACCGTGCCCGCTGCCCGCTTTCCTATCCGCCGCGGACAACGCCTTGGCTGGCGGACCGCTCGACCTGGCCGCGGACAAACCCGCCAAGCCGCGCCGGAAGAAGGCCCCGACGACGGATCACAACTAGTCATTCACGCACACACAAAAGGAGATTTCACGCATGAGCGCCACCGCGATTAGGGCCGGAAAGGCCCAGCTTGAACTCGGGGTCAAGGACAAAATGACGCCCGCCCTGCGAGCCGCACTCGCAGACGCCGGGAAGAAACTGCGCACCTTTGGCATCGCCTCAGCCGCCGCCGGAGCCGCCATGGGAGCCGCCGCCGCCGCCATCGCCGCGCCACTGGCTGGCGCCGTTGAGCGCTACGCCACCTTCGGCGACGAGGTGGAGAAAATGAACGCCCGAACGGGCATGGGCTACGACGCCATCGCAAAACTTGGCTACGCCGCCGAACAGAGCGGAGCCAGTATGGAAACGCTGGACAAGGCGACCGGCAAGATGCAACAGTCGATTTCCAAACTCAACGAGGGGAACAAGACCGCGACGGCCGCCTTCGAAGCCATGGGACTCTCGCAAAAGGAACTGGCCGCCCTCAGCCCGGAACAGCAGTTCCTGACACTGGCCGAGGCCATTTCCAAGATTGAAAACCCGGCCGACCGCGCCGCCGCCGCCATGGAGATCTTTGGCAAGGGAGGCCGCGAACTGTTGCCCATGTTCGCCGACGGAGCCGCCGGCATCACCGCCTTGACCGACGAGGCCGCCCGCCTCGGGGTGACGATGGACGAGGAAGGAGCGGAGAACGCCGCCAAGTTCGGGGACACGCTGGCCGCCATCAATAAGGCCGTGGACATGGTCGGCGTCCGTATCGGCGAAGCCCTGGCCCCGGCCCTGCAACAAGCCCTCGATATCGTCCTGCCCTACGTGACCGCCGCCGGGAAATGGATCGCGCAGCACAAGCAACTCGCCACCGTGGCCGCCACCGTGGCCGCCGGGCTAGCAGCCGGAGGCGCCGCCTTGACCGCACTCGGCGTCACCGCCGGATCCGCCGGCATTGCGATTGGCGCCCTACTCGCCCCCCTTGGGGCCATGGGCGGACTGCCCGTGCTATTCGCCGCCGCCGGGGCCGCCATCGCCGCCTTCGTGCCCCAGGTGCAACACGCATTCGCCGGCCTGGCGGGAATCGCTGGGAAAACGTGGCAATTCATCGACGCCGCGACCGGGGGCTATTTGTCCAACATGACCGGCGCCGTCGGGGATTTCTTCGCCGGGGCTGCGGAATTGTTCGGCAACCTCTGGAACGACGCGACCGCCGCCTGGGCCGGCATCTCGGACGCGCTGGCCGCCGGGGACCTGGGCCTGGCCGCCGAAATCGCGATGGCCAGCGTCAAACTGGCCTTCACGCGCGGCATGGCCGCGATCTACACGCCCTGGCTGGAGTTCAAGACCGGCCTCGTGAGCACGTTCGACTCCGCGATCACGAGCATTCGCCAGATATGGAACCGCGTGACCACGTGGATTTCGGAGAAGATGCTGCAAATCATG
>JAKLIL010000430.1 GCA_022709625.1 Verrucomicrobiota bacterium | reverse complement strand
TGTGGCCCTTCTGCCGCTCCGCCGTCACGCGGGCGCCGCACTCGTTGCAGCGCACGAAGCCCAGGTCGGGCGCAAGGGGGGCTTGAGGTAGGCCGCGCAATAGGGGCTTGAAGGGATCGGCGCAAGGGTGGAAACTATTGCTGGAAGTAGTTCCTCATCCTATCTAGGATCTGCGACCACTTTAACGGTCAACGGTGGGGTGCGAATCCGTCTGGCGTGTCGATCGCCTTGCCGCCTTCCTATTGCTCCCCTACGTCGTCTGGGCGGCCTTTGCCAGCATATTCACCTGGACGATCTGGCGGCTGAACTGAACAAACGCCCCGCTTTGACAAGCATGGATTTTCCCAAAAATCCATAGCTTCATTTGGCTAGACAATCCGCAGCCATCCCCTCAAAATTGCAAAAAGAGGTTAAATGGCTAACCGCGTCCGCCCCGTCCTTGCGGAACGAATGCGAACCCAAGTCGCGAACTCGAAGAAGGGAAAGGATCACGATGATCGCCTTGCGCAACTGGATCGGACTTGGCGCGCTGCTTGTGGCCGCGCTCGGCCAAACCGCCTCGGCCTTGCCGTCCAACGATTCCTTTTCGACCCCGACAATCCTTGCCGGCTTTCCCGCCGGCGCGCAGGGCAGCAACGTCGAGGCCACGTTGGAACCGGGCGAGCCACTGCCGCCGGACATGACGAACTCCGCGCAGGCCTCGGTCTGGTACCGCTGGACCTCTCCCACGACCGGCGCCGTGCAAGTGGACGTATTCGACAACGATTTTTCCGTCCGGCTGGCGGTCTGGACCAACGGCACTTTGGCAACGCTGGGGCTGCTGCAGGAAGGCGACAACTTCTCCGGCGAATGCGCGGCGCGCTTTTCCGCGAAATCCGGCACCACCTACCGGATCGCGGTCTATGGCTATCTGGAAAATCGCAGCGCATTCCAGCTGCGCGTCACGAACGACGTCACCTCCTCCATCGCCGGCACCATCACCACCACCAACGGCATTAAAATCGCTTCTGCTTTGGCGGAAGCCTTCCGCTGGAATGCCACTGAAGAGGAATGGTCCAGGCGGGGAGAGGATTTCACCGGATTGGATGGCCGCTTCTTGATCGAAGGGCTGCCGCCGGGAACCTATCGCGTCCGGTACGGGAAACACAGTTTGAACTTCCTGCCGGAAACCTAAGACGACGCTCCCGATCTGGAGTCCGGCACCGACATCGAGGTGCCCCCGCGGACCGCCATCACCAACATCAACGCCAAGCTGGCCGCCGCATCGTACATTTCCGGCCGCCTCACCGGCATCGGCGGCCACCCCCTCGCGGAGGCTCGCATCACGGTCTTTCAGTGGATCGACGATGCGGCAGAATGGGATTCCATCCGATACGACAATACCGACACGAACGGCTGCTATTCCATTGGCGGCCTGAAGGCCGGAACCTATCGTTTGCGATTCGTCGATGAAAGCGGAGACCATCTGACGGAGTTCTTCGACAATGCCCCCGATCTGGAATCCGGCACCGACGTAGTCGTTCCGGCCGCAACGCAAGTATCCAACGTCAACGCCGTGCTCTCCCAAGCCTCGAAAATCAGCGGCATGGTGACCGCTTCCGACGGGATATCCCCCCTCGCCTACATCCAAGTGGAAGCCAGCCGATGGGTGGAAAACGAGTGGTGGTCGGGCTGGGATTCAGCCGGCTACGCATTCACCGCCTCGAACGGATTCTACGCCATCGGCGGCTTGGCGGCGGGCACGTACCGCGTTCTGTTTGCGGGGTGGGGCGAAAGCCATCTTCCAG
>JAKLIL010000043.1 GCA_022709625.1 Verrucomicrobiota bacterium | reverse complement strand
TCTTCTCGGTGCGAAGAACCAGTTCCTGGGGGGGGCGTTTCATCAAGGATATCAGGGGTCAGGGTTCAGGATTGAATAGATCCGGCTGTTCACTTGAAGATTGGATATTGATCATTGGATATTGGATTTTGAAATCTTCTGTTCAATCCTGAACCCCGACCCCTGAACCCCGACCCCTATTTCCTCATCTCCCGCGCGGCTTCGCGCTCATCGGTCTTGCGGCGCAGGGTTTCGCGCTTGTCGTAGAGCAGCTTGCCTTTTCCCAGGCCGAGTTCGACCTTGATCTTGCCGCGGGCGAGATAGAGCTTGAGGGGCACGAGGGTGTGGCCCTTGAGTTGGAGCGTGCCGGCCAGGCGGTCGAGTTCGCGCCGATGCATCAGCACCTTCTTGGGCCGGTCGGGCTCGTGGGCGTTGAATCCGGACTTGGCGGCGGCGTAGGGCTGGATGCGCAGGCCGTAGAGATAGAGTTCGTCCTTGTCAAACGCGGCATAGGCTTCGGCCAGGCTGGCCTGCCCGGCGCGGCAGCTTTTAACCTCGCCGCCGGTGAGGGCGAGACCCACCTCCCAGGAATCCAGGATATGGAACTCGTGCCGCGCCTTGCGGTTGGTGGCCAGGGCCCCCGCGCCGGCCTCTGCCCGTGCGGTCATGGCGGGTGGGGCGCCGCCGCGCCTAGAGCGCCAGCAAGCTGCGGCCAAGTTCGGGCTTGGCTGTCGGCAAGGCGCCCAGTTCGGCGGACAGCTTGCCGGCGGCGATCTCCTTGAGGGCGAGATCGAGATGGTCCATGTCGGGCGTGTCCGGCTTGATGAGAGGCCGCTGGCCGGCGTTGAGCTGGCGGACGCGCTTCGAGACCACGTTGACGAGCAACGGAATGTTGGGCATCCGTTCTTTCGCCTTTTCCAAATACGTTGCGTTCATGCGGGTCCTCCCAAAACGGTCGTGGCAATCGAAGCGGCGCACTATAGAGAGCGGGCCTGGGCGAGTCAATCGCGAAAATGGGGGGCGGGAAGGCTTGCCAGCACGGGCGGCGGGGCGTATAACCCACGCCGTAGTTCTTTGTGCGCGGAAGAAAGGCGAGGGGCAGGAGTGGCGAAGGCGATCGAGCAGTTATTGGTTTTGCAGGCATGCGACCAGGAGATCCGGCGGCTGCGCAAGGAAATGAACGACATTCCCTTGCGGCGACAGCAGATCGAGTCGCGGCTGAATGCGCACCAGGAGGGCCTCGTCCAGGCGGACCACGCGTTGCTGGAGGCGAAAACCAGCATCAAGCGTCTGGAGGGCGAGATCGAAGAAGCCCGCCGGCAAATCCAGAAGTACCGCGACCAGCAGCTCCAGATCAAAAGCAACGAAGAATACAAGGCGCTGGAAAAGGAGGTTGCGGGCGTCCAGCAGGCCGTCCGCCGCCTCGAGGACCAGGAGCTGGCGGCCATGGAGGCGGTCGAAGCCGCCCAAGCCGCCGTCGCCGCCCGGCGCGAGGCGCTGGCCAAGGAAAAGGAACGCGTGGACAGCGAAGTGCGCGCGTTCATGGAACGCAGCGCGGGCCTGGAAGGCGACACGCGGCGCCGGGAGGAAGAACGCAAGACCTTGGCGGCGACCGTCGATGCGGCGTGGCTGGGCCGCTACGAGCGGATTTTCGCCAAGCAGCGCGACGCAGCGATCGCCTTGGTCGAGCACGGCACGTGCGGCTGCTGCCACATGAAGCTCTCGCCGGCGCAGATCGTGGACGCGCGCAAACCCGATACGCTGACTTCGTGCGCGTTTTGCGGGCGGATGTTGTATCTTGTCCCGTAGTGCGCGGTTCGCCGCGGGAATTTCAGGATCTTTGACAGCCGGGGCTCCGGGCGCCGGTCGCCGGCGGGGCGTGCAAGCGCGTCCGCCGGAGGAAAGTCCGGACTCCGCAGGGCAGGACGTCCGCGCCGGGAGGTGCGGAATCCCTTTGGCAAACGAAGGGAAAGGACAGTGCCACAGAAACCAAACCGCCCCGGCGCGCCGCAAGACGCGCCGGAGCAAGGGTGAAACGGCGGTGCAAGAGACCACCGTGCGGACGCCGAGAGGCCCCGCGCAAGGCAAACCCCGTCCGGAGCAAGATCAAATAGGGAATCGCAGGGGCGGCCCGTCCCGAAGCGCGGCGACGCGCGGCGATTCCGGGTTGATCGCTCAGACAAATGACCGGGTCCGCTTTTGGCGGACGACAGAATCCGGCTTATTCGCCCGGAGTTCCGGCTGTCAATGCCGCAGGGCAGAAGAAGGACGATGGCAATGGCGACGATGAAAGGATGGCAATGGCTGGCGCGGGCGCTGTGGGCGCTCGCGGCGCTGCTGGCCTTGCGCGTGGCGTTCGACCTGGTCGGCGCCCGGCGCGCCCGCGAGGCCGTTCCAACGGCGGCGCCGGCCGGAACCGAGTCCTTTCGCTGGCCGGCCATGGATGCGGCCAACTGGAACGTGTTCCGGTCGGACGCGGCGCCGGCGGCGGACGCCGGCGCGGACACCCTTGCGGCGCGCTACCGTCTGGCCGGAGTGTTTCTGGTGCTGTCCGACGACGACGATCGGTCCGCGCCGGAACATCGCTGCGCCATCCTCGACGATCTGCGGAACCAGCGGCAGCATTTGCTGCTGGAACAGGAATGGCTCGACCAGGTGCGCGTGGTGCGCGTCGAGAACGACCACGTGGTGCTGGCGGAGGGGCCCCGCGAAGAGACGATCTATCTGGCGGCCGGCACCTTGCCCGGTGCGGACCAGGCGGGCGAGACGCCCGTTCAAACCGTGCCGCCGCCGGCCGTACTGGAAACCAACCGCTTCGGCAACCGCCTCGGGGAAACCCGCTGGGAGTTCAGCCGCCAGGCCGTCCTCGAATACTACCAGGAAATGATGGACAACCCCGAACGGCTGGCGTCGCTGTTCCTCGCCATGGAAGCCGACCGCGACCAGGAGGGCAAGGTGGCCGGCTATCGGTTGAATACCAGCGTCGGCGAGAAGGAATTCTACACCCAGGTGGGGCTGCGGGAGGGCGACGTGGTGCGGAAGGTCAACTCCATGCGCATGACCAGCCAGCGCCGCGCGGAATATTTCATCGGCGAATTCGTGCAGGGCCGGCTCGGGGCGGTGGTGCTCGACATCGAACGCGACGGCCAGCCGCAGAAACTGGTCTACCTCATCAAATAGCCGGTCCGTCGGCCGCCCCCCGGAACCGCCGGCATCCATGGAAGCCCCCCGCCCAACGATCGCGCCGGTCATCCTCTCCGCCAGCCGGGCGACGGACGTGCCCGCCTGCTACGCCGATTGGTTCATGAACCGCCTGCGCGCCGGATCGTTCTACTGGGCGAATCCGTTCCGGCCGGCGCAGATCCGAACCGTTTCCACGGCCCGCGTCCGCGCGATCGTTTTTTGGTCGAAGAATCCCGCCGGCCTTTGGCCGCATCTGGACGAATTGGATCGGCGCGGATTCCGCTACTACTTCCAGTTCACGTTGAACGACTACGTGGCGGAAGGGTGGGAACCCGGACTGCCAGCCTTGGCAGACAGGATCGAATTGTTCCGCCGGTTGGCCGCCCGGCTGCGCCCCGAGCGGGTGGTTTGGCGAATGGATCCCCTGCTGCTGGCGGAGGGCGTTGACGTGTCGCACCTGCTGGCCAAGGTGGAATGGCTGGCCAACCAACTGGCGCCATGCACGCGGAAGCTGGTGTTCAGCTTCGCGGACATCGCGGCCTATCCCGCGGTGAAGCGCAACCTGGCGCGGGCGGTTCCCGGCGCGCGCGAGTTTTCCCCTGCCGAGATGGAGGAATTCGCGCACGGCTTGGCGGATGTCAACCGCGCGCACGGCTTGGCGCTGGCAACCTGCGCGGAGGAAGTCGATCTGGCGGCCTTCGGCATTGCGCACAACCGCTGCGTGGACGGGGCGCTGCTGGCGAGCCTCTGGCCGGAGGACGCGGCCTTGATGGCTTTTCTCGGTTCGCGCGCGGGCGGCAAAGACAAGGGCCAGCGGCCAGCCTGCGACTGCATCGCCAGCAAGGACGTTGGACGCTACCGGACTTGTCCGCACGGCTGCGTCTATTGCTACGCCAATCCCTCTCGGGCCGAAGCGCAGCGGAATGCCCGGGCCCATCGGCCCGACGCGGAAACGATTTGAGCCGCGCGCTTTATTCTCGCGCCGCCCGCTCCTTTCAAGCGGACCAAAACGGCTTGATTGGGGGGAGGGGTTTTGGTTTCATCCAACCTCGCAAAGCCAACCCCCACGGAAAAGGAAAAACGTTTTATGGCCAAGAAAAGCGCGAAAATCGTCGGCAACATGCTGATCGCCCAAAGCGGCGGTCCTACGGTCGTCATCAACCAAAGCCTGATCGGCGCCGTCCTGGAAGCCAAGAAGCACAAGGAGATCAAAAAGATCTTCGGCGCCCTTCACGGCATCAAGGGCATTCTGAACGAGGATCTGATCGACCTCGGCCGCGAAAGCGTCGCCACGCTCAGGGCCGTCGCCCAGACGCCCTCGTCCGGCCTGGGCTCCGTCCGCAAGAAGCCCACGCCCGACGATTGCCTGAAGATTTTCGAAAAGCTCCAGAAGTACGCCGTCCGCTATTTCTTCTACATCGGCGGCAACGACTCGGCCGAGACCGCGCACATCATCAACGAGGAAGCCAAGAAGGCCGGCTACGAGCTGCATTGCTTCCACGTCCCCAAGACCATCGACAACGACCTGCGCGAAAACGACCACACGCCCGGTTTCGCCAGCGGCGCCAAGTTCGTGGCGCAGGCCTTCATGGGCGACGATCTCGACAACGCGGCGCTGCCGGGCGTGAAGATCAACGTGGTCATGGGCCGCCACGCCGGCTTCCTGACCGCGGCCTCCGCGCTGGCGCGCACCTATCCCGGCGCCGGCCCGCACCTGATCTATCTGCCCGAACGGCCGTTCGATCTCGAGAAGTTCCCGCAGCAGGTCAAGGACGTCGTGGAGAAATACGGCCGCTGCATCGTGGCGGTATCCGAGGGCATTTCGGACATCACCGGCACGCCGATCGCCGCCGCCTTCTCGAAGGAAGTCGACAGCCACGGCAACGTGCAGCTCTCCGGCTCGGGCGCCCTGGGCGACTCCCTCGCGAACCTGGTCAAGACCCGCACGGACATCACCCGCGTGCGCGCCGACACGTTCGGCTACCTGCAGCGCTCGTTCCCGGGCGTGGTCTCGGCCAACGACGCCAAGGAAGCCTTTGCGGTCGGCCGCGAGGCGGTCCGGCTGGCCACCGGCGGCGACGTCGACGGCAGCGTGGCCATCCGCCGCAAAAAAGGCCGCAAGTACGAGGTCTACTTCGAACGCGTCGAGCTGCGCAGCGTGGCCAAGGAAACCCGCCACATGCCCGACGAGTTCATCGCGGCGAACAACTGCGACGTGACCCCGGCCTTCCTCGCCTACGCCCGCCCCATCGTGGGCGACCTGCCCCAGATCGGCCGGTTCAAGCGGATCAAGGTGAAGAAGTAAGAGTTCAGAACGCAGAGTTCAGAGTGCAGGGTTCGGAGACGAGGGGATCGGGATATTTCCTGAACTCCGACCTCTGAACCCTGAATTCTTTTCAAGGAGGATTCGACCATGCCCCGCCGCAAACGACTCGACGCGACCCCGGAATGGAAGGCTCTCAAGGCCCACGCGGCGCAGATGAAGACCGCCTCGCTGCGGAAGCTGTTCGCCGCGGATCCCGCGCGCGGGAAAACGTTCAGCCTCGAAGTTGGTGGCTGGTACCTGGACTACTCCAAGAACCTCGTCGTCGCCGAGACGATGAAGTTGTTGCAGGCCTTGTGTTCCATGGCCGACCTGCGCGGCGAAATCGACGCGATGTTCGCCGGCAAGATAATCAACGAGACGGAAAACCGCCCTGTCCTGCACGTCGCGCTGCGCAACCGATCGAATACGCCGATCCTCGTGGACCGCCAGGACGTCATGCCGGCGGTGAACGCCGTGCTGGAAAAGATGAGCGGTTTTGCCGACCTCGTGCGCGCGAGTAAGTGGCTCGGGTTCACGGGCAAGCCCATCCGCAACGTCGTCAACATCGGCATCGGCGGTAGCGATCTCGGCCCCGCCATGGCGTGCGAGGCCCTCAAGCCCTACAGCCAGCGCGACCTGACGGTGCGGTTCGTTTCGAACGTGGACGGCACCCACGTCGTCGAGGCGACGCGCGACCTCGACGCGGCGGAAACGCTGTTCATCGTCGCCTCCAAGACCTTCACCACGCAGGAAACGATGACCAACGCGGAGACCGCGAAGGCGTGGCTGCTGGAGAAGCTGGGCGATGCGGCGGCGGTGGCGCGGCATTTCGTGGCGGTCTCGACGGCGGCCAAGGAAGTGCAGGCGTTCGGCATCGACCCGGCCAATATGTTCGAGTTCTGGGACTGGGTCGGCGGGCGCTACTCGCTGACTTCCGCCATCGGCCTGCCGCTGATGATCGCCATCGGCCCGGAGAACTTCATCCGGATGCTCGAAGGCTACCACGAGATGGACCGGCACTTCGCGACGGCTCCGTTCGAGCGCAATGCGCCGGTGATCCTGGCGCTGCTGGGCATCTGGTACGGCAACTTCTTCGGCGCGCAGAGCACCGCGCTCCTGCCCTACGACCAGTACCTCGCGCGCTTCGCGGCCTACTTCCAGCAGGGCGACATGGAAAGCAACGGCAAGCGCACGACGAAGAACGGCAAGACCGTGACCTACGAAACCGGCCCCGTGGTCTGGGGCGAACCCGGCACCAACGGCCAGCACGCGTTCTACCAGCTCATCCACCAGGGCACCAAGCTGATCCCGTGCGATTTCATCGGCTTCTGCCGATCGCACAATCCGGTGGGCGACCACCACGCCAAGCTCATGAGCAACTTCTTCGCGCAGACCGAGGCGCTGGCCTTCGGCAAGACGGCCGACGAATGCCGCGCCGAGGGCATGCCCGAAAAACTCGTGCCGCACAAGACCTTCCCCGGCAACCGGCCGACGAACACCCTGCTGGCCGAACGGCTCACGCCGGAAACCTTCGGGCAGCTCGTGGCGCTCTATGAGCACAAGATTTTCACGCAGGGCGTGGTCTGGAACGTCTTCTCGTTCGACCAATGGGGCGTGCAGCTCGGCAAGGTCTTGGCCAATCGCATCCTGCCCGAGCTCAAGAGCAGGGATTCCGACCTCGCCCTCGACAGCTCCACCAACGAGCTGATCCGCCGCTTCCGCGCCAAGGCCTAGATCCGGGGTCAGACCTAGACACTAGACATTAGCGGACGGCAATCGGTCTAATGTCTAGTGTCTAGGTCTGACCCTGATTGGTGCCGCGCCGTCCGAAAAAATCATTCGGCTTTCGCGGCGAGGCGTTCCCGGACATCCCGATAGGCTTGGTAGTTTGGATATCGCGCAATCAACTGGTTGAGAATCTCGATGGCCTTTTCGGTTTCCCCGCGCGGGATCAGGTACAACATTACATAGTCGTAGTGGACGTTGCAGGCGTAGGGCGCGAGCCGCATGGCCTGCAGAAACGCGGCTTCGGCGATGTCGTCCATCTTGCGCGAGGCATACATCCGGGCGATGGCGCCGCGCAAACAGGCGTAGGTCAACCGCGGCCAGTTGCTTGTCTCGAAATCGGGCGCAGCAAAAAGCTGCTTCTCCGTGTTTTCCCAGTACGCCATGTCCGTGGCCACCTCTTCCGGCGAAATGGCTTCGATCGGGTCGGGGCACAGTTCCAGCAAAAGGCCATGCGGCTTCAGCCGGGGTCGCAGACGGGAGAGCGGGTATCCCTCGTCGAGGAATATGCGGTGAGCGGGCTGGTTGTTCCGGAGAATCTCCTCCGCCAGAACGGCATTGATTTCACCGATGCCTTCGTTGCCTTCGATGTTTATTTTCGATTCTTCGGCGCGGATAAAGGGGGTTGCATAACGACCGGTCTTCACTTCGTCGATCAGGCGGCTAAAAGCAGCATGGCGTTGGTCGGAATTGGGAATCCGCAGCCGGTCGCCGTAGACGTCTTCCATGTAATCCAGGTAGAGACTGTCCGCCAGCGCGTTGGGGGAGATGAAAAACAAGTCCGGCCGAAGACCGTTTTCGGCCAGGGGGGCGGCGACAAAGCGCGAGGCGTCGGTGCCCGCAAACACCACGCTGTTCGAGGGTAAGCTGTCCTGCGGCGAAATAATAGGTAATCCAGTAGGTTTCGTGGACGGGATTCCACAATTCGGTCGTGATGCGCGGATCGGGGCGGGTGTTTTCGTACTGGCGGCTGCGCGGCCAGACGCGCGCGTAAATGTTGGAGATGGCCGGCCAATCCGCCCGGACGCCCGCCGCCAAGAGCCGCCGGAAATCGTGGGGTATGGGAATGTTCCGCTTCCGGGAAATGGCGAACATCCGTTCGTTGCGGGTGCGGGCGGCTTGGGCAATACTGGTGGCGGCGAAATTGGACAACGAGGTTGGGTCAGTCATGTGCTGGCAAGCCGGCAACCCAATGCCCATCAGCGCCGCCATTGCCATTCGCCGCCATGTGGTTTGCATGGGCCGGATTGTAGCCGCGCTCCGCAGATGGATCAATCTCCCGGCCCGGCCGTGGCGTCAGGTTTTCCATGGCGTGGAAAACCGCCGGAAAAGTTTTCCATGCTACGTAAAAGTTTTCCATGGTACGTAAAACCGGCAAAAATCTTTTCCATGGCGTGGAAAACTCCGGTAGACTCGGGGCATGGATAGACGCGGCATGGGATGGCTGGCGGGCCTGCTGGCGCTGGGGTTGGCGGGTGCGGCAGCGCGGGGGGAAGAACTGTCGGCGACCGAAATCGTGCGGCGGTGCGACGACCTGCTGCGGGGCGAACAGAGCTACTGCAAGCTGACGATGACCGTCGCGCGCCTGAAATGGACGCGGACAGTGGCGATGGAGGCGTGGACGCGCGGCACAGAGGAGTCGTTCATCCGCGTGCTGGCGCCGCCCAAGGAGCAGGGCGTGACTTTCCTGAAAAAGGGGCGCGAGGCGTGGCAATACGCGCCGACCATCGACCGCGTCATCAAGATTCCGCCGTCGATGATGCTGCAGTCGTGGCTGGGGAGCGATTTCACGAACGACGACGTGGTGCGGGCGGACAGCCTGGTGGTGGATTACGACCACGTTCTCGCGGCGGAGCCGGAGGAGGACGGCGTCGCGTACTGGGTGGTCACGGCGCGCCCGAAGCCGGCGGCGCCGGTGGTGTGGGGCCGCATCGAACTGAAAATCCGCAAAGCGGATTTCATCCCCGTCCGGGTGGATTACTACGACGAAGACGGCGCCCTGGTGAAGTACTACGAGACGGCGGACTTCGCCGAGGTGGAGGGGCGGCGGCTGGCGCTGCGGGCGACGATGTACGACCGGTCGCGGCCGGGCAACCGGACCGAACTGCGCTACGAGGCGCTGACCTTCAAGCCGGACCTGACGGCCGATACGTTCACGGTGCAGAACCTGAGGCGGTAATGAGGACGGGAACGGCGCAAGGCGGCAGCGGGGGTTCCGTCGGGGCGCAGCTAGCGGCGCTCGATCCGGGTCCGAGCCAGCTCGGCCCCTACGCGGGCAAACCCGGCGGAGCGTCCGGATGCTGCTGAAGACGGCATGGCGGAACGTCGGCCGGCACAAGCGGCGGTCGTTTTTCTCCGCGCTGGGCATCGGGTTCGCGTTCGGGCTGCTGGTCTTCTCCATGGCGCTCCAGCGCGGCAGCTACGTGGACATGATCCAGAACACGGTCCGGGCCTACACCGGCCATCTGCAAATCCAGCAGGCGGGCTACTGGCCGGAAAAATTGTTGTCCGAAAAGCTCGATCCGACCGGCATTCCGGAGGCCGTGGCCGGCTTGCCGCACGTGGTCGGCGTGGCGCCGCGCGCGACGACCGCCGCGCTGGTCAGCAAGGGGGACCACACCTTCGGCGCGGTGGTGCTCGGCATCGATCCGGCGCGGGAGAAGAGCGTGTCCTCCCTGGCTTCCCTGGTTTGCGCCGGCGCGTTCCTGGCCCCGGACGACCGGGACGGCGCGCTGCTGGGGGAGGCGCTGGCGCGGAATCTCGGCGCGGCGGTGGGCGACGAAGTCGTGTTCATCGGCCAGGGGGCGGACGGCTCGATGGCGGCGGGCAAGCTGACGGTGCGCGGCCTGTTCAAAACGGGCATGGGCGCGCTGGATCGGGCGGCGCTGGCGGCGCCGATCGCAACGGTGCAGGCGGCGTTTTCCATGGACGGCGCCGTCACCGAAATCGCCGTGCTGCTGGACAGCGAGCGCCGCCGGCCGGCGGCCGAGCGGCAGGTGCGCGCGGCGCTCGACCGGCTGGGCCGGCCGGATGCCGCGGTGCTGGGCTGGCCGACGCTGATGCCGGGCGTG
>JAKLIL010000429.1 GCA_022709625.1 Verrucomicrobiota bacterium | reverse complement strand
CTGGCGCGATGGCCGCGTGACGTTGCGGGCTTCACTTGCCATCCCCGGATCGCGCGCGATGAGACTGGCTGCCAGCACCACCAGCCACACCGCCGCCAAGCCGGCCCATGCCTGAGGGCTGGGCCAGAGCAACTCGCGCCACCAGAAACCAGCCTTCGCGGGGGCGGTTTCCAAATCCCGTAGCGGCGTCTCGGCAGAGCGCCGCAATCCTCTCGATTTCGGATTTCGGATTTCGGATTTCGGATTTCCACAATGGCGGCGCTCTGCCGAGACGCCGCTACGACCGACGGAGTCTGAAACCGGTGCCGCGCTCGCGGCAATCCGTTGCTCAATCTGATTCCACAAAGCCGCCGTGCGCTGCCCGCGCTTCAGTCCGGAGTTGATCCGTGCATCCAGCTTCCCTTCAACCGCGAAGGCCCGTGCGCACTCCGGGCACGCCGCGAGGTGTTGCTGGATTTCCAAAGTCGTCCGGGCGTCCAACTCGGAATCGAGATAGGCGCCGTGCAGGGATTGGAGTTCTTCGCACTTCATGGTCACGTCTCCTTCAAAGTTTCGGCCCGCCGGTCCGCGCGCGCGATGAGGGCGCGCATCTTTTGCCGGGCGCGGGCCAAGTGGCCCATCACGCTGCCCATCGGGATGTCCAGCGACTCGCTGATCTCCCGGTAACGCAGCTCGCCGATGGCGCGCAGCAACAACACCGCGCGCTCGGTTTCGGTCAAAGTCTTCAAGCCCGCCGCCAACTCTTCGTCCAGCGCCTCGTCCAGTTCCGCCGGCGAAAGCTGGCGGTCAACGCCGGCTTCCGCCGACAAACCAAACGGCAGGCTGGCCAGGTCTTCCGGTTCGAGCTGGAACTCATGCTTGGCGATGCGGGCGTGCTTGCGGTTCAGGGCAAAGGCCTCGTGCGTGAGAATCTTGAACATCCACGCGCGGAAACTGGCGTTCTCGTGGTAGCGATCGAACGCCGCGAAGGCGCGCATCACGGCGTTCTGGAGGGCGTCCGGTGTGTCCGCCGGCTCCCAGATCAGGCGGCGCGCATAGGTTTCCAGCTCGCGCTCGATCGGTTGGAGCAGCGCCAGGAAACGGTCCGCATCGGTTGTCGGCAGGTCGCGCATGATTGCCTTCTATGGAGACAAAGCCA
Source organism: Verrucomicrobiota bacterium (assembly GCA_022709625.1). GTDB lineage: Bacteria > Verrucomicrobiota > Kiritimatiellia > CAIQIC01 > Lenti-01 > Lenti-01. The sequence goes on along the minus strand of JAKLIL010000429.1, from coordinate 650 downwards.
ACGCACGGTCGTTTTATTACAGGATTCTGGATCGGGCTCGAAGATTCGCGCGGCGAGGCCGCGCGGTGCTATGTGGCGGCTAGATGGACGAGAAAGTCTGCGTCAGCGTGGCTGTCCTGCAACTGCGCTGCCTGCTGGACCAATTGCGCGTCTTCCGCAAACACGTCGTCCTCTTGGACACGGAAATCTAAACCGGGTTTGCCCGCCATACCGAGGCCGCACTGTTCCGCGACCTGCCTGGCGCCGGCCCGGCCCTGACCCCGCGCTTGCGCGTGGCGTTCGGCACGATCCGCCCTTTTATCCCGATCCGGCCAGCCCGCAATAACACGCCGGCGTGGCCCCCGTACGAGAAAAGAGCGGCCAGTCCCTCTGGACGCACTGACGCCGGCTGGCCCCGGTCTTCTTGCGCCCGAGCTTCGTCGAATGGGCCGGCCAGACCGTGCGCTCTTCGCCCTGGGCCAAAGTGTACTACCAACGGATGGTGGCCCAAGGCAAAGACCATCACGCCATCCTGCGGGCGCTGGCCTTCAAGTGGATCCGCGTCCTCTGGGTCTGTTGGCCAACCCACACCCCCTACGACGAAACCCGTTACCCGAAGCAACGGCTCCATCGCAAAAGCCCCAACGCGGCCTCCGCCTGACCCATGCCCC
>JAKLIL010000428.1 GCA_022709625.1 Verrucomicrobiota bacterium | reverse complement strand
TTTCCCTCGCGCCCCTATGCACCTACCATTTCGCGGACGGCACGCGGCTGCATAGCTTCGGCGATCGCGCCCGTTTCGCCGCCGAACTGGAACGGACCGGCGTGGCCAACGCCGCCGAACTGCATGCCTATCTGGACCGCGGCGCACGGATGTGGAACGCCGTCGGGGAATTGTTCCTGACGCGGAGCCTGCACGAGCCGCGAACCTTTTTGTCGCGCCAAGGCCTGCGGGCCATCCTGAACGCCGGCCGGCTGGCGCCGTTCGCGCGGTTGCACGATGCCCACGCGCGGGCGTTTCGGGATCCCCGCGCGGTGCAGATGTTCGATCGCTACGCAACCTACAACGGGTCGAGCCCGTTTCTCACTCCGGCCACGATGCGCATCGTCCCGCACGTGGAATACGCATTCGGCGGTTATGCGCTTCAAGGCGGCATCGTGGCCTTGCCGCTGGCCTTGGAACGCGTGGCGCGGGAACTCGGCGTGGAATTCCGGCTGGGCGAACGGGTGGTCCGCATCGCGACGGAAAACGGCGGCAGCCGCGGCGTGGAAACCGAACACGCCTACAGCGCGGCGGACATCGTGGTCAGCAACGCCGACGTCTTGTCGACCTATCGGACGCTGCTGCGCGAACCGCAGGCCCCCGAAGCGAGCCGCTATGAACGGTGCGAGCCATCCCTTTCAGGGTTGATCTTCCTCTGGGGCCTTGGTCGCCGTTTTCCGCAGACCGCCGTGCACAATATTTTCTTTTCCGGTGACTACCGCGCGGAGTTCGATGCGATATTCCGGCGGCTCGATCTGCCGGCGGAGCCCACGATCTACGTGAACGTCACCGGCAAGGTCACTCCGGAAGATGCTCCGCCCGACGGGGAAAACTGGTTCGTGCTGCTGAACGCCCCGCGGGCCGCCGGCCAGGATTGGCCGCGGCTGGCGGCACGGGCGCGCCGGGTCGTACTGGAGCGGGTTTCCCGGGCGCTGGGATGCGAAATCGAGCCCCTGATCCGCGCAGAGCGAGTCATTGCCCCGCCGGACATCGAGCGCGATACGGGGTCGACGTGTGGCAGCCTGTATGGTATGGCATCCCACAGTCCCGTGGCGGCGTTCCTTCGGCATCCCAACCGGTCGCGGCGGATTCGCGGACTTTATTTCGCCGGGGGGAGCGTGCATCCCGGCGGCGGGATGCCCTTGGCGCTGCGGTCGGGCGTCTTGGCGGCGGAACTGGCCATGAAACACGATACGTGAAAGAACATTTACCAGGCTCTTGGCGGCTCTACGGCCGGGTCGTGGCGTTTGTTCTGGTCGCCATGTACGCGGTGGGGGCGGCGGGCCACATGCTCCCGGCGGAACGACCCTTGATGCTGCATTTGACGCCGGCTTTCCTGTTTTTCCTGGGAGCGCTGGTGGCGCTGCCGTCCTTGGCGATCGACAGGTGGCGCTTCGCCGTCTGGATGGTCTGCACCTATGCCTTCACGTTTCTGCTGGAAGCCGCCGGCGTCGCCACGGGGGCCGTTTTCGGGGCCTACCGGTACGGTTCGACTCTAGGTTGGGCCGTGGCCGAAGTGCCGCTGGTCATCGCGTTCAACTGGATCCTGGTCGTGAACGGCGCCGTGTGCTTCGCCGTGCGCGTGGTGCCACCCGGGGCGGGTACTTGGCGCCGCCCGGCGATCGCCGGGCTCGTCGGTGTGCTTGCCGTGGCCTTCGATTTCATCATGGAGCCGGTGGCTATGCGGTTGGACTACTGGCAATGGGATGCGGGCGTGGTTCCGATGCAAAACTACGCGGCGTGGTTCGTTAT
>JAKLIL010000427.1 GCA_022709625.1 Verrucomicrobiota bacterium | reverse complement strand
AATTGGACGAAGAAGCCCTGGAAGGACGTGTCGCGCACCGAGACGCCGTTGTATTCCGCATCCGCGTCCACGAGGCCCAGCTGGTAGCCCAGCCCCGCCAGCACGAAGGCGTTTTCCGTGATCATGTAGTCGTATTCCGCTCCGAAGTTCCACAGCAGGGACCCGCCGATGTCCACATCCTGGCGGCGCATGGCCTGGTCCTCGCCGTTGTACAGGTCGATGCCGGAATCGACGAAGAGGTATTGCAAGCCGGTATTGAGGATGAAGTTCCAATTTTCCCAGTCGATCATGTTGAAGTACAGGGAAGCGCCGAGGGGGATCAAAAGCGCTTCGCCGTCGTAATCGGACAATTTGTCGTATTTGAAGGCGTTGGAGCCGTCATCGGCCTGCCACTGGGCCACGCCGAGATTCACGCCCACGCCCCAGGGAAAACTGAACCACTCGCGGTAGGACACGGTGGCGCCATAGCCGGCCTTGAAGAGGTCGTAATCGCCGCCGCCGGGGAACCAATACTGGCCTGCGACCGTCAATTCGCCGGGATCTTCGCTGATCAAGCCGCCGAACGCCGCGCCCGCGATCGCCACGACCGTGCACAATGCCAATGCCGCTTTTTTCATCGTCTGCCTGCCTCTTCCTTATGGGTTGTAAATCGCCGGCAATCTACTCCAACCCGCCGGACTTTGTAAAGCGCGCACACGACCGCCGGATGTTTCAGCGCGGCTCGAGCCGGTAGGTGAACGGCATGTCCACCTGGAAACCCGCCGGCAACGCGTTGGTCCCCAGCGGTTGGGCCGCCGCGCGGCGCAGGATGCCCAGCGCGCCCCGCCCCAGCAGCGCAGAGCCGGTGTTCCGCCGGATTTCCGTAGAACCCAGCCGCCCGTCGGGCCCAATCGCCACCCGCACCCACACGGTGCCCGTTTCCTGGGAATAGCGCGCCGCGCAGGGATAGAACTTGTTTTTCTCGATCCGCCGCCGCAATTCCCCCAGCCATTCCGCGCGAACGGCGGCGGCGCCCGCATCGCCGTCTTCGCGCATCATGGGCTGGGCCGGCACGGCGGGTGCGGGTTCGACATCCGGCGGCGGGATTGGTTCCGCCGGGGACAAGGGTTCCTGTTCCGGCGGCACAGGTTCCGGTTCGACCACAGGTTCGGTCGCTGGCGCAATTTCCGGCGGCGGTTCGGCAGGCGGCGCGGGCGGCGTAGCGGCCACGGCGGGCATCGGCGCGGGCGCCAGCGCCAAAACCATCTCCGGAAAGATGCGCGTTTCGCCGGGCGCCGGACCCAGTTCGGCGCGGGTGCCCCACCAAACGACGGCGCTCCCCAGGGCGAGGACCGCCGCCCAGCCGGCGACCGTCGCCGCGACGTCGGCGCGATCCCGCGCGGGTTCAGTCGGATGCGGCGGCGATGAGGACATTGCTTCTCCCGCCGGCGCGCAACCGGTCCATCACGCCGACGAAGGCGTCGAACGGCGCGGCACGGTCCACGCGCAGTTCCACGGCGCCGGCGGCAGCCGTGGCCAGCAGGCCGGAAACGGACGCCAGATCGATCGGCGCGTCCCGGTGGTGTAGCGCGCCCTGGGCATCGATGGACAGCACCAGCCGCGCCGTGTCGTCCGGCACCCGTTGGGCCGTGCCGGCCGCCGGCAACGCCACTTCCAGCACCGGCGCGCTGAACGTCGCCGCCAGGATGAAGAACAGCAGCAGCATGAACACCACGTCGATCAGCGGCGTCAGATCGACGTCCGCCTCGAAGCCGTCGTCGAGGAATTCGAATCCGTCCATGGCCTAACTCCG
>JAKLIL010000426.1 GCA_022709625.1 Verrucomicrobiota bacterium | reverse complement strand
GGGGCATTGGCCATCGGCGGGAAAAACGGCGACCAGATCGTTGCGCGCTTCCCGGTAGCCGGTCCGCAAGACTTCCCCGATGCCGCTGTTTCGGGGCAGGTGGACGACCCGGACCTCGGGCATCGCGCCGGCCAGCCGATCGGCCAAAGGCCCCGTGCCGTCGGTGCTGCCGTCGTCCACGATCAGGATTTCGAAACGGCCACATGTGGTACGGGCTTCCCCCGCCAGTTCCTGCACCACCGATTCCAAAGTCGCGACTTCGTTGTAGGCCATGACCAGGACCGACAACGACAGGTCGGAAAGCGGATAGGGCGGGGTCATTTAGGCCAGTTCCTTCAGTTCCAGGAGGTGATTGGCCAGCAGATGGCTTACCCACTCGTGGTGGAACCGATGGCCGGCGCGAACGGCCACGAAGCGTCCATGCACGGGCCGGCCCAAAACCATCAGGTCGCCGATGAAATCCACGATTTTGTGCCGGGCCGCTTCCTGGGACAGGGCGGTCGGGCATCCCGGATAAAGCATCATCAGGTTGTCTTGGACCGGACCCAGCAGGTCCTTGATCTGGGCTTTTTCCGATTCCACGACGTAGCTGCGGGAAGCGAGGAGTTGCGGGTCGGGCGCGGCGTCGCGGAGTTCGTACTCGGCGAACCCGATGGGCAATTCCCCCAGGTGGGTCCAGTGGAAGACCGTGGAAACGGCGAAGCCATCGGCCGGCACGCCCATGACGTAGCGGCCGTTTTGGAGCGGCGAATGGGCCGGGGCCGTCGTGGAGGGATTTTGAGCGTCGAGAAGAAAGGCCGGGCCCTTCAGGCGATATACCCGCCGGGACGCGTCGGCGGGTGTCCGGCCGGCGCGTTGCAGGGCCGCGACAAAGGCGGCGCAAGTGCCGCCGGGCATCATGGGAATTCGATCCGCGCCCATTTCGACGAGCACGTTGTCGATGCCGCACAGGGCCAACGCCGCCAGCACGTGTTCCGTGTGATGGACCCAGACATCGTTGGCGGCCAACGCGGTCCAGCGCGGCATGCTCTGCAGGTTTTCCGGCACGCAGCGGACCATCGGTTCTCCGGGCAGATCGGAACGCACGAAGGCAATGCCGGCATCGGCGGCCGCCGGATGCAGCCGAATCCTGGCCGTGGCGTTGCGGTCCAACTGGGCGCCTTCGAGCCAGGGAGTGGATTGCCGAAGCTGGTATTGCGGCTGGCTTGGCTTGGAGCGGACTGTCTCGCTTAAGGTTTCGGCAGGCCGGTTCATGGAGTTAGACTGCCCCAACGCCGGATAGGCGTCAAGCGTTCCATCCCCGCGCAGCGGTCGGGACGCGAATATAGGGTTGATGGCAGCGCGGCGTTCGGGGCATACTGCGGCCAAACGTCCCGCTGCTCTTCTGCGGAGCCGCGGCCAACGCAGAAAAAGGTTCAACGCATGATCCAGAACAAAAAGATATTCATCACGGGCGGAGCCGGTTTCATCGGATCGACGCTGATCGGGAAGCTGGTCGAAAACAACCAGATCGTGGCCTACGACAACCTGGCGCGCAATGCCTTGCAGGCCAAGCCATGGAAGATCCACCCGAATCTCCGGCTGGAGGTGGGCGACGTGCTTGACTACGACCGGTTGGCCAAGGCCATGGCCGGCGCCGACATCGTGGTGCACTGCGCGGCCATTGCCGGCATCGACACGGTGGTCAAGAATCCGGTCGCGACCATGCGCGTGAACATGGTCGGTTCGGCCAACGTGCTGGAAGCGGCCTCCAAGCTGGCCAATTGCGACCGCGTGGTGTGCTTTTCCACCAGCGAGG
>JAKLIL010000425.1 GCA_022709625.1 Verrucomicrobiota bacterium | reverse complement strand
ATGCTGGCCCGGAGCAGGGCGGGACCTTCCGAGGGCAGCCGCACCAGCCGGACTTCCGTGGGGATCAAGCGACCGCTGGCGTGGCGATGAATCCATTCAAACACCGGGGTACCGCCGGCAATGGCCTCGTCCATCTTCTCGCGCGCCACCGTGGCAGAGAGGCGGCCATCCGCCTGAAATTCCGGGCTGACTTCCGGCGGGGAAAGCCGGATCAGTTCCTCTGCCGGGTAACCATAGAGTTTGCAGGCCGGAGCGTTTCCGCTGAGGAAGCGCCCGGATTCGCCATCAAACACCACGATGGCCTCGGGGGCGTGTTCCACCAGCGTGCGGAGGCGCGCCTCGCTCTGGCTGAGTTCCGCCGTGCGCTCGGCGATGCGGCGCTCGAGCGTGGCGTTGAGGCGCAGCAATTCCTCGCGGGCGTGTTTGCGCTCGGTGATGTCGGCGACCGAACCCACATGGTAGAGCACCGCGCCGCGGTCCGGATCGCGCACGGACACGCAGTTGCTCGAGCCCCACCACAGGCTGCCATCGCGCCGCACATACTCGATCTCCTCGTTCCGAAAACTGCCGGTTTCCTCCAGCAGCCGCAGCAGCCGCGCCCGGTCGGCGGCGTAGGCGTAGAGTTGCTCCCGCGGCACGCGCCGCATTTCTGCGAAGGAATTGTAGCCCGACATCCGCAGGTAGGCGCGATTCGCGAAGATCAGTTCATGTTGCGGCCCGGTGCGGTAGAGGCCCTCGGAAATGTTGTCCACCACCGATTCCAAAAGCTGCTGGCTTTCGCGCAACTCGCTTTCCGCGCGTTTGCGGGCCGTGACGTCGCGCGAGAGGATCACGTGCAGGACGCGGGGGCCGGCCGGAATCGGCGTGACCAGGACTTCCAACGGCACGTCGCCCCCGCTCTGCCGGCGGGCCGTCCACTCGAAGCGATGCCCGCCGTTGGCCGTTGCCAACGCGCTCAGCTCGGCGGCCTTCAGGGCTGAGCGCCGGCCATCCGGCTGAAACTCCGGTGATAATTCGGCGGGCGTGGTTTCCAGCAACTGCTCTTTCGAATCCGCTCGCATCAGTTCCACCGCTGCGGCGTTGCAGTCCACGAACACTCCCGCTTCTGGGTCGAACAGCCAGATCGCGTCGGCGCAGTGTTCAAACAACGCTTGAAACATGCGCTCATGCTCGCCCAGGTCCGGTGCGGTGGCACTGGGCCGTTCGGTCCATTTACGGAAACTGCCTTTCGGCTTAATCATCTCGTCACAAGCTTGGAGCACATTGAGCGTCGGTGCGCGTCGTGCGAAGCGGGTTGAGTGTCGCACGAAGTTTTCCCGGGAAGTCACCGCCGTCAAGGGTGCCAAGCGAAGTAGAAAGACCAAACCATGATGATCGCCGAATTCAATTCTGCCACCGGGAAGCGCACGAGCCGCACTGGGCCGCCGTCTTTTGCTGAGGGGCAGCCGTTCCGAAACCGTCGCAACCCAGCCTTAAATACCTCGATCCGGCTGCCGGTCACTGCGGCAAATCGGGCGCGGTTGCAGGCGCTCCGCAAAGCCGAGTTTCACGTCTGGAACCAGTCGCCGCCAACCGGGGCGAACGCCGCCCTGCGGGCCGAGGTCGCCCGCGCGGTGCAAGCCGGACAGCGGGAATTCCGCTGGACGGCGGGCGTCGCGGCGACGGCGGCGGTCGCAGTCGCGCTCGGTGTGCTGGCCTCGATCCGCTTTGTGGAGCAGCACGCGGACTTCGTCGCGTTCGTGAAGCAGTTGCTCGGCCCGGCTTGAGTCCTTTCAACCGGCTCTGAGTTTGTCCGCAGAATCCACCCATCGAAACCAAAGTCATGAAGTCCTC
>JAKLIL010000424.1 GCA_022709625.1 Verrucomicrobiota bacterium | reverse complement strand
ACGTCCCGGCCGCCGCGGACGTCGTTGAAGTCCTTCCAGGTGATGCCGGCCACGAGGCCGAGCTTTTCGGTCACCCGGGCGCCTAGCCCGGCGCGCAGCTGCGTGGAGCGGTCCGCCGTGGCGCCGCGATAGCTCAGCAGGCGCTCGTATGTTGGCTCGCCCGCCCACGCCGGCGGAGCCAGGGTCAAGGCGTTCATCGCGCCGCCCACGGCGTCGCTGCCGTACAGGACGGACGCCGGTCCCAGCACCGTTTCGTAGCGGTCCACCGACCACGGATCCACGGTGGTCCAGTACTGGTTGGGACCTTCGCGGAACGTCGAGTTGTTGAGCCGGATGCCATCCACCATCATCAGGGTACGGAACCCGGTGAACCCGCGCAAGAAAGGCGAGCCTTGTCCATAGCCGGTTTTCTGGACCATGACCGACGGCAGCCCGCGCAAGGCGTCCGGCGAAGTTCGGGGCGAGATCTGGCGAATCGTTTCCCGGTCCACCGTAGCGCTGGCGTACGGCACTTCGGCCAAATTCCGCTCCGAACGCAAGGCGGTCACCACTACTTCGGGCAGAACCGCCACGGGTTCTTCGGGCTTGGCTTTTTTGGCCTTTTCTTTTGGGGCCGCCGGGGTTTGGTCCGATTCCGCCGCCCAGGCCCCGCCGCTCCAGATCGCCACCATCGCCAGAACCGCTGCCAGTCGCCAATTGATCCGAGTCACTTGCGTTGCTCCTTTTCGCGTTGCCAATATTCGTTTTATCTGGAAACGCCGCAGGGCTAATGCAAGTTCAGTGGGTATTTCGGGAACGGACCGGCCGGCGCCGGGAGGTCAGGGACGGAACAGGGCGGCAATCGCCTCGGGCAACGCGTCGCGGGACGCCGCATCGACGCGCATCACCTGCGGGTTCGCGGTTGGCTTGATGACGCCGAGCCAGCGTGCCAACGCCCGGTCCTGGATCACGGCAAGCACCGGCGCGGGGCCTCGGAACAGTCCGGCGACCGCGGCCGCGAACGGGGCCGAATCCGCTTCGACAAGCCCCAGTTCGTCGATGACGACGGGCGCAGCCCCGGCGGAGGAAAGCCGAGCGGCGGCCAACCGCGCAAAGTCGGCATCCAGTTCATAGGGCGGATTTCCCGCCGCACCGGATTCGGCGCGGCGGCGCGCCATGGGCCGTTTCTCCCCCGCCCACGTCTCGAAATACAGCGTTTCGGCGCCGCGGGTTGCCCCGCCCCAATGCGTGAAAAAACCCGCGGACCGGGTCCAGTCCAGCCGTCGCATCGCGGCCCGCGCGGCCGTGCTTTTGCCCGACCCGATCGCACCGTGGAGAATGACTTTCGCGCCGGCCACGCGCCTCTCACGGATTGTCCGGCGGGGACGATGCCGCGGCTGGCCTTTGCCTTTTGGAACGCAAGGCGTCGAAGACAAACCCCAGTTCCGGGAAGCGCAGGAGGCGCGCCACGCCGAAATAGACCGCCGCGCCGGCGGCGATGGCTCCCGCCACGCCGAGGATTTGTGCCGGTTTGTGCGGGAGATGCATGTAGAGCCAGGAGGTGAAAACGCGTTCCGTCCCGTAGGCCGCCGCCGCGAGCAGCGCGGAACCGCCCAGCGCGCGCCCCAGGCCCGCCAAAATGCGGCGCAGGCCGAACGGACCGAGCCGGCGGCGCAGAAAGGCGGCCAGGATCAAGCCGTTGAAGCCTTCCGCGACCACCGTCGAAAAGGCCATGCCCGCGTGCCGCCAGAATTCCGGCAGGATTTGCGCGCAGACGACGTTCAGCGTCAGGTTCAACGCCACTCCGCACAGGCCGATCTTGACGGGCGTGCGGGTGTCCTGGAGGGCGTAGAACGCCGGCA
>JAKLIL010000423.1 GCA_022709625.1 Verrucomicrobiota bacterium | reverse complement strand
AACGCAGCGTCCAGATCATCGGCGCCGCAGGGAAACCGCGGATCTTCTTGCCGTGGCCCGCATCGTCGAGCACCGCCTGATAATCCTCGCGCATCGTCGTGAACACCTTGGCGCCGATATTGAAGGTGTCGTTCACCTTGGCCGCATCGAGCGTCAGGGTCAGCCAGATCGCCTCGCACAGATCCGCCACGTCGAGCAGCTGGTAGCGGTTCTTGCCGTTGCCGATCATGGGAAATCCGTGGCCCGTGTAGGCCCAATCGTAGAACAACGCGAAGACGCCCAACCGTTCGGGGCCGATGAACGACTTGGGCCGGATGATCGGGACGCACATGCCCTGCGCCCGAAACTTCAGGCATTCACTTTCCGCGGCGATCTTGGCGCGGCCGTAGGGCCCCACCCCGATCATCTCGTCGTTTTCCAGGAGCGGATGGTGGTCGGGAATGCCGTATACCGCCGTGCTGGAAATCATGACGAAGCGGTCCACGCCGACCCGTTGCGCGGCGTCCAGCAGGTTGCGGGTCCCATCCACGTCGGTGGTGACGATGTCCCGTTCGGAATACAGCGGCAAGGCCGCCGCCGTGTGGACGACGTGCCGCACCCCTGCCATCGCTTTGGCCACCATGGCCGTGTCGCGGATATCGCCTTTCAACGCCTCGACGCGGTCCTTTTCCGGATAGTCGAAATCGACCAGATCCAACGACCGGATTTCCGTGACGCCCCGGGCGAACAAATGACGGATCAAATTGATTCCCAGAAAGCCGCTGCCGCCGGTCACCAATACCTTGCCTGAAATCGTTGCGCTCATGGTTTGATTCCTTTGGAATGAAATGTCCGTCCTTCTAGGCCACCGGACCAGCCAAGTCAATCCGCGAGTGGCGAAACACAAGCCAATCGCCGGCCGGCATGCCCGGCCAATCGGATCGTTTCACTTATGGTATTTGCAAACAGTATACTATGATATATGCAAATATCATAAATTTAATTCGCCCTGTTTTCGCCAAAGCCAACGGCAAAACGGAGGCGAAGAATCAAGGCCTCCACTGGAACCGGGAATCGTCGCAGCGAATTTGCCGCCCCGACGCGGTGACGATAGTTGCGGCCGATGAAACGCCAGCTGCCTAGTGCCCCGCGACGCGGACGAAGCTACGGGCAGCGAGCGCTTCCAGATCGACGGTACGGATGTTCCAAGGCCGGGTTTCACGAGCCCAGTTGGTTGCAGCGATCCATGTCGGAGTGGCCATCGTCCCTGTGCGCTCGACGACGTAGGACGTGCCTGCGTAGACGGGAAAGGAAATGGTCCGCCCGGACCCGTCGCCCGCCAGATAAAAGGGCAGCAGGACATTGGGCTCTTCCCGTGCGTCGAGCAGGAAGCGATAGACTTCCGGGAGGCGCGCGGCCCAAGCGGCCTCGTTGTGGTCGTGCCCGCAGCCAATCGCGAAACGCAAATCCACGCGGGGCACGTAGCCGATCCCGAGCAGATGCCAGTACAACGTGAAATTCGAGTCGTACAAACTGATGCCGTCGATGTCCAGTTCGTAGCCCACGTTGCCGACATCCATCCAGACGCGGGCCGCATGCGGCCGGGCCGATGCCAGCCACGCCATGTAGTTGGGACAAAACCCATCGTCGTACACGCCCGACATGGCGCCCACGAGGCCGAAGGCATTCGTCCAGGTGCCCAGATACATCGCCAGCAATCCGCCCGACGAAGAACCAATGCAGGCGGTATTGGCGCGGTCGTTTTTCGTGCGGAAATGCGCGTCGAGGGTGGGCCGCACGTTGTGGATCAGGAAGTTGGCGTACATGTCGGCCTTGCCCTGCTTGCCTCCGACGCTGTCCATGTGCGG
>JAKLIL010000422.1 GCA_022709625.1 Verrucomicrobiota bacterium | reverse complement strand
CGGCGGCGACAGCGTCAGCGCCGTGAACCAAAGCGGCCTGGCCGCCAAAATGACCCACATCAGCACCGGCGGCGGCGCCAGCCTCGAATTCCTCGAAGGCAAGGACCTCCCCGGCGTGGCCGCTCTCGCCGACAAGTGAGTCGCAACCCCGGACGGATTGGACGGAAGGAAAAGGATCGATCATGCGCAAGAAAATCGTAGCCGGCAACTGGAAGATGAACATGACCACCGCGGAAGCGGCGGCGTTGGCGTCCGCCTTGAAGGCGGAGTTGGCGAATTTCCGCGAGGCGGAAGTCGTGCTGTGCCCGCCCTTCACCGCCTTGAAGACGGTGAGCGACTTGATCCAGGGCACCCACATCGACCTCGGCGCGCAGAACATGCACTGGGAGAAGAACGGCGCCTTCACCGGCGAAATCTGCGCGGGCATGCTGCGGGAACTGTATTGCCACTACGTGATTCTGGGCCACAGCGAACGCCGCCAGTACTTCGGCGAGACCGATGCGATCGTCAACCGCAAGACGAAGGCGGCGCTGGCGTCCAGCCTGCATCCGATCGTCTGCGTGGGCGAAACCCTGCAGGAACGCGAGGCTGGCAAGGTGGAAGAGGTCATTGCCACGCAGGTCAAAGGCAGCCTGGCGGGCCTGTCCGCGAAGGAACTGCTGGATTCCGTGATCGCCTACGAACCGGTGTGGGCCATCGGCACCGGCAAAACGGCCACCAGCCAGCAGGCGCAGGAAGTCCACGCCCTGATTCGCCGGCTGCTGGCGGACCAGTACGACGCCACGGTCGCGCAGGGGGTGCGCATCCAATACGGCGGCAGCGTCAAGCCCGCCAACGCCAAGGAGCTTTTCGGCATGCCGGACATCGACGGCGGCCTGATTGGCGGCGCGGCCCTCGACGCCAAGTCGTTCATTGACATTGTCCGCGCCGCGGTCTAGATAACCTGTCGATTCTGGAGGAGCCCAGCCACATGTCCATCGTTGTCAGTTTGCTGTTGATCGTCGAAGTTCTGTCCGCGTTCTTGTTGATCGTGGTGATATTGGCGCAGAAATCCAAGGACCAAGGCCTAGGCATGGCCTTCGGCAGCGGCATGGGCGAAAGCCTGTTCGGCAGCCGCGCGGGCAACGTCCTGACCCGCATGACGATTACCCTGGCGGCCGTGTTCATGGTGACCACCATCGTGCTGGGCATTTTGTTTGCGCGCGGCGCCACCGGCAGCGGTTCGGTCATGGACAAGGCGGACCGGGAAGTGCCCGTGGCCCCGGCGGCTCCCGCCGCGCCGGCAGCTCCCATGGCGCCGGCGCCCATGATGCCCAGCGAAACGCCGGTCGCATTGCCGTCCGCGGCACCTTCCGAGCCCATGGTGCTGCAAATGGGCGAGGGCGGTGAACTGGCGCCAACGGACGTTCCCGCCGCCGTTGCCGACGAGGTCCCGCCGGCGGCGGCGGAACCGGCGGCACCGGCCGCCGCGCCGGATGTCCAAAATTGATGAATCAACTTCGGCCGAATTTCTCCCCGCGCACGGCCTGCGCGGGGATTTTATTTGGCGCCGTGCTTCTGGGCCTTGGCGGTTGCGGGCCCGGCCCCGCCCAAAACGCCGTCGATCGGGAAACCCTGCGGCTGACCACCGCGCGCATCCGCAGTTTCGATCCGGCCTTTGCCGGCGACATGGCCGCAACCATCGCCGCCGGCCGAATTTACGAGGGGCTTCTGCAATATGCCTATTGGGCGCGTCCCTACCGGGTCGAGCCGCTCTTGGCGGCGGCCATGCCCGCGGTCTCGGCCGACGGCTTGGTCTGGCGTTTCACGCTCCGGCCTGGAATCCATTTCTCCGACGACCCCTGTTTTGCCGCCTC
>JAKLIL010000421.1 GCA_022709625.1 Verrucomicrobiota bacterium | reverse complement strand
GTCAGGGCCAGAACCGCGTTTCGTTCCCGCGACAGTTGCCGGCCAAACAGATGCATGTCGCCCCGTTGCAGCGGCAACACCCCGGTCAGCAGGGAAATCAGCGTCGTCTTGCCCGCGCCATTGGGCCCCAACAGGCCGAAAAATGCCCCCCGTTCGATCGTCAAGGAAACGTCGTCCAAGGCCGGCGCCGCCATGCCCGCATAGCGATAACTAAGCCGGTCGATCCGGATTGAATTCTCCGGCCCCGCCGGCGGTCGATCGGCAGGGGGGGCCGGAAACGGAGGATGTTCCCGGCCCGGCTCGCGTTCGCCGCCTCCGGTCATTCCGCGGCCATATCGGAACCACCTGTCGGGCGGAGGGCCCTATTACGTCCGCTTCCAGGCAGTTCCGCCAGATGCGCGTACAGCGCGGCGACGTCCCGGACCGGATGGTCCCCCTCGAAGCGCGCGGGATCCAAAACCACGCGCCCCTCTTCCGGCCGCGCGAGCAGAAGGCAAACGCTGCCTTCGCTGAGAACGGCGAGCGGCTCCATCGACAAATTGAAGGGCTGCACGAAGCCGCCCCCTCCTGGCGCGCGGCGCATGTCCGCGATGTATTCCATCGGTCCGGAGGATTCTTCGGTGTAGGTCATGAGGATCCGCCGGCAGCGACCCTCCCGCAGCCAAAGCTGCGCCAAGGCAAGACCCGCCTGCAAGGGGCGCTTGAAATCCGCCAAGGTGCAGGCCGGCCCCCGGCTGCCCAGCATGATGGCAATATAGGCCGCCGCGGCATTGTGGACGGAATGCGAAAACCTCGTTGGGGAAACGCCTTCGTCTCCAAAATCCAGCACTTCGTCCAAAAACTCGAACGTCGATCCGTGCGGACCGAATGCCGTCGTCACGATGATGCCCATGCCCGTTTCCCCATCCACAGGGGACCAGCCCGCATCGGCCGCGGCATCCCACGCCGACAAGGCCGCCATCTTGCTAAAACGGTCGGCCCGCCGCAATTTTTTGAGCGCCAGCGGATCGGCCAAACGTTCCGGCGGCACCCGGCAAACCCGCAGCGCGGACGAAGTCCCGGCTTGCGCTCCGGGCCCGGTTCCGGCCAGCCGGCCCCAACCCCGACCATCCGCATTCACAAGGCCTGCCCCGCATACTCCCAGCCGGCCCGTCATGCCCCACCTCCAAAAATCAACGCGGAATTGTTGCCCCCAAAAGCCAAAGAGGTCGACATCGCATGCGTCCGCTTCACCGGCGTCGCCTGCGCCACGGGCGCCAACAGAACCGCCGGGTCGCGCTGGGCGAATCCCGCGCTGGCCGGAATCCAGCCCTCGCGCAACCCCAATGCCGTGAACACGGCCTCCACGCCCCCCGCCGCGCCAAGCGTGTGGCCCGTGTATCCTTTCGTGGCGCTGACGAGACAATTTCCGCCAAACACGCGCGCCAAAGCCGCCCCTTCGACGGCATCGTTGGTCGGCGTGGCCGTTCCATGGGCATTCACAAATGCAATATCCTTCGGTTCGAGGCCCGCGGCACGCAAGGCCTGGCGCATCGCCGCCTCGATGCCGCTGCCATCCTCGCGCGGGGCCGTCAAATGGTACGCGTCTCCGCACGTGCCATACCCCTCGCAGGTGAGCGGCGTCGCCGCGCCGCGCCGCTCTGCCGCCGCCGCCGTTTCCATGAACAGGATCCCGGCGCCCTCTCCAAGGTTCAGTCCGCGCCGCTCGCGGTCGAACGGCGCGCAGGGGGCATCGCTCATGATTCCCAACGCGTTGAATCCGTCCATGGGAATCCGGCTCAATTCGTCCGCCCCCCCCGCGAGCGCCGCATCGCACAAGCCTTCGCGCAACCACCCCAACGCGATGCCGATCGCGTCCGTACCCGAGGA
>JAKLIL010000420.1 GCA_022709625.1 Verrucomicrobiota bacterium | reverse complement strand
CGGCCGCCGCGCGGCGGCCGAAAACCGCGGCCAATTGCCGGTGATCCGCGAACCGGCGCACGTGCTGGCGCTGCTGCAGAAGGAGACCGCCCAACTCGACCAGGAGGTTTTCTGGGTGCTGATGCTCGACCAGAAGTACCGCCTGCGTCGCGCGCCCGAACCCGTCACCAAAGGCATTCTCGACGCCAGTCTCGCGCATCCGCGGGAAGTGTTCCGCGAAGCCATCCGGATGGCGGCGGCGGCCATCATCGTCGCCCACAACCATCCGTCCGGCGACCCGACGCCGTCGGCCGAAGACGTGCGCAGCACCCGCCAACTGGTGGCCACCGGCAAGGTGGTCGGTATCCAGTTGCTCGACCATGTCGTCATCGGCGGCAAACGGCCGCATCCGGCGCCCTACGTCAGCCTGCGCGAATCCGGACTGGTCGATTTCAAATAGCCGCAGGCCCGCCAACCGGTTGCGTAACGGCGTCGGGCCCGGGCCCTGCCAGGTTTTTCATCCGACATTGACAAATTCCGGCCGGTTCCTTTCAATGTGCGCGTTTTTCAATTTCCGGGAGAAAAACGACCCCATGAAAAGAATAGGTTTCCTTCTTGTCGCCGCCATGGTTTTGGCTGGATCCGCCGCCCGCGGGCAGGGTTTGTCCATTTTCGCGGATCAATCCTACGAGCCCGTCCTGCAGGAATTGGTCAAGCAGTTCTCCGACCAGACCGGTTTCGCGGTGCAATTGTCGCTGGGCCGCGCGGCCATCTTGGCTGAACGCCTGCGCGACGGTACGCCCGCCGACGTCTTTTTCCCCGCCAACGAGGAACAGATGAACCAAGTCATGGAAAAAGGGCTGGTGGACGTCTCCCTCAAGCGCAACGTGCTGGTTCTGCCCCCGACGGAACCGGTGGAAGAAGGCATCGTGCCCGAACCCCAGTACGTGCCGGCGGCGGTTCTGGCGAATTCGACCAACCGCGTGCAGGCCATGGCGTTTCTGGAGTTTCTGGTTTCCGAGCCCGCGCGCGCGGCGTTTGGCCAGCAGGGCTTCACCCTGCCTTAGGGCGCGCGCAGCGCCGCCGCGCGCGCGGCGGCCATGGCGGCTTCTTCCCGCTTTCCTTGCCGTTCCAAACAAGTCGCCAGGTTATGCCAGCCGGCCGGCCCGTCGGGACGGAGTTCGACGGCGCGGCGGAGCAAACGCTCCGATTCGGCCAAATTGCCCGCTTTGCCTTCCAGCGCGCCCCAATTGACCCAGGCGGATGCCGCCTGCGGATTGGCGGCGACGGCGGCCGCGTAAAAGCGGCGGGCGCCATCCGGATCGCCGGCCTCTTCGCGCAATAGTCCGAGCCACGTGGCCGCGGTGGCGCTCTTGGGATTCTGGAAATACGCCGCCGTCCACAGGGTTTCCGCGGATTCCCATTGCCCGAGGCGCACAACCAGCAGGACCGCGTAGACGGCCGCAAACATCGCGAGGCCCAGCCTGCGTCCCGCGCGCGACTGGTGCGCCAGAATCCACGCCGCCACGACCGCGAACCCGGGCGCCATGGGATAGAGATAGCGGTCCGCCACCGGATGCAGCAACGGCCACAGATTCGACGTCGGCAGGAAAAAGACCAGCATCCATGCCAACCCCAGCGCTACCGCCGGCGCCGCGCGGCGGGCGCGCCACGCGCCCCAACCGCACAGCGCCAGCCAGCCCAAACCAAGCCAAAACCCGAGCGCCGCCGCCGATTCCACCGGCGCAAACGCCGGGGTCACGTTCAAGGGCCACGGCACCAGCAGCAGCCGCAACGCCCGCGTCCACAAGGCGGGAACCGAGAGCAGCGCGCCGGGAAAACGCAGCGATTCGCCGTTCCAGGCTCCGCCGGCGGCTTGCAAATCCGCCGGCAGGAATGTCCACAAGACGAAGAAACCCGCCGCGAGGCCGCCCGC